>JBHWTG010000001.1:0-2702 GCA_043427735.1 Tsuneonella sp.
ATTCTGACCCCGCGGCGCTCCAGCGGCAGTTCGGCAGGCCCCGGCTGGAGGTGCACGAGGGCGACGCGCGCAAGCTGCAGTTCTCGGGCGAGGCGTGCGTGCTCGACGTCTATCTCTATCCGCCGAGCCCGGGCGCGGCGCCAACCGCCACCTACGTCGACGCCCGCCGCGCGAGCGACGGCCTCGACGTCGACCGCGCGAGCTGCGTTCGCGCGCTCAGGCGCGGCGGCTAGTCGGCAACGTCGAGCGGCGCTTGCGCTCCGCCTCGGAGCGGCAACGGCCCACGCGGAGGGACGGCCGGCATCGGCTCGCTGCCGCTGCCCGGCTTGCGCGGCCGCCGCTTTGTCAGAAAGTGCAGCGCCAGGCGCAACGAGCGGCCGCGGGGCGCAGGCGGAAAGGGCAGGTCGGGCCTAGGCACCGCGGCGCTATACCATGAAGCTTTCGCCGCAACCACAGGCGCCCTTGGCGTTGGGGTTGGTGAACACGAAGCCGGCGGCGAAGTCGTCCTCGACCCAGTCCATCGTGCTGCCGACGAGATAAAGCACCGAACCGCCGTCGATGTAGAAAACGCCGCCGGGGGTGGCGATCTTTTCGTCGAATTTCGTCTCCTCGGTGACGTAGTCGACCGAGTAGGCGAGTCCCGAGCAGCCGCGGCGCGGGGTCGACAGCTTGACCCCGATCGCATCCCGGGGAGCCCTGGCCATCAGCTCGGCCACGCGGGCTTCCGCCGCCGGGGTCAGTGTAACCGCCGCAGGACGTTCGCGCGTTCTGGTGTTCATCCTCAAAACTTCCGTTCGGTTCGAGCGCAGTCGAGAACCGTTCGTGCAGCGTGTCTCGACTTCGCGCGACACGAACGGAGCGAGTGTTCGGCTACAGCATCCCCAGTTCCAGCCGGGCCTCGTCGGTCATCTTGTCCGGGCCCCATGGCGGGTCCCACACCAGCAGCACCTCGGCATCGCGCACCGCGGGCACGCTGGCGACGCGCAGCTCGACCTCGCCCGGCATCGATTCGGCGACCGGGCAGTGGGGCGTAGTGAGCGTCATCGTCACCTTGGCCTCGCCGTCCGCGGTCACCTCGACCCCGTAGATCAGCCCGAGATCGTAGATGTTCACCGGGATCTCGGGGTCGTAGATCTCCTTCAGCGCGCTCACCACGCTTTCGTAGAGATCGCCGCCGGGCTCGCCCGCGTGCGCCACGGGCGGTTTCTGCGCGAGGAACCCGTCGAGATAATCGCGCTTGCGCTCGAACGTGTCGCGCGGCGTCTCGGCATCCTCGACGGTGGCGCGCGGCGGCTTGGCCACCGTCTCGACTTCCTCGACCTCGATCTTGCGTTGCTCGTTCATCCGAAGATCCGCGTCATGAAAAGATCCTATGGGCGCGCTCGATCCCGCGGATCAGCGCATCGACGTCCGAGCGGTCGCTGTAGAGCCCGAAGCTCGCCCGCGCGGTGGCGGGCACTCCGAGCGCCTCCATCAGCGGCTGCGCGCAATGATGCCCGGCACGGATGGCGACGTTCTCTTCGTCCAATATGGTGCCGAGGTCGTGCGGATGCACCCCCTGCATCGCGAAGCTGACGATCCCCGCGCCGTCCTCGGGCCCGAACAGCGCGACGTCGATCATCGGCCGCAGCGCGCCGCGAAGCGCGCGGACCAGCTCCGCCTCGTGCGCCTCGATCGTCGTGAGCCCGACGGCCGCGACATAGTCGCACGCGGCGGCGAAGCCGATCGCCTCGACGATCGCCGGGGTCCCCGCCTCGAACCGCTGCGGCGGCGGCGCCCAGGTGGTGCGCGCGAAGGTCACCCGGTCGATCATCGACCCGCCGCCCTGCCACGGCGGCATCTGACCGAGCAGTTCGGCGCGCGCCCACAGCGCGCCGATCCCGGTCGGACCGTAAAGCTTGTGTGCGCTGAAGGCGTAGAAATCGCAGCCGAGCGCCGCGACGTCGACCGGCATCCGCGGGACCGCCTGGCACCCGTCGAGCAGCAGCTTGGCGCCGACGCGGTGCGCCAGCTCGGCCGCGCGGGGCGCATCGAGCACCGAGCCGAGCACGTTGGAAACATGCGCGAAGGCGACCATCGTGTGCTCGCTCGTCAGCATGCGCTCCGCCGCCGCGAGATCGATCCGGCCGTCCGCGGTGAGCGGGCAGACGTCGACCTGCCAGCCGGCAAGCTGCCAGGGGACGATGTTCGAATGGTGCTCGAGCGTGCTCAGCAGCACCCGGCCCTTGCGCGGGTAGGCGTGAGCGACAAGATTGATCGCCTCGGTCGCGCCGCGGGTGAACACCAGCTCGTCCTCGCGCCCGCCGACGAACGCCGCGACGCGCCGCCGCGCGGCTTCGTAGCCCAGGGTCATCTCCGCCGAGCGAGTGTAGACCCCGCGGTGGACGGTGGCGTAGTCAGCGCCAAGCGCGCGGGCGACCGCATCGATCACCGTCTGCGGCTTCTGCGCGGTGGCGGCGGTGTCGAGATAGTGCCACCGGCTGCCGTCGGCGTTGCGCAGGCCGGGAAAATCACACGACAAGTCCCCCTCCCGCAGGCGGGAGGGGTTAGGGGTGGGCGCGAGCGGAGCGAGCCCGTCGACGGGCCCACCCCCGGCCCCTCCCACGTGCGGGAGGGGAGAATGTTGCGCCAGGCTCACCCCGCGCCCTCCAGCGCGCCGAGCGCGGCATCGAGCAGCGCCTCGGGCTGCGCGTGCGCGGCGA
>JBHWTG010000002.1:0-4497 GCA_043427735.1 Tsuneonella sp.
GCCCGCGGGCGGGCGCTACACCTACGGGTTCAAAAGCTCGACGATCCTCGCTGCGCTCGCCAACGCCGGGCTGCTGCTGGTCGCGGTCGGCGCGATCGCGATCGAGACGGTGGGCCGCATCGGCGCCCCGCCCGCGGTCGAGGGGCGGGTGATGATGATCGTCGCGGGGATCGGCATCGCGATCAACGCCGGCACCGCGCTGCTGTTCATGCGCGGGCGGCACCACGATCTCAACATTCGCGGCGCGTTTCTCCATATGGCGGCCGACGCGCTCGTCAGCCTCGGCGTGGTGCTGGCGGGCGGCGCGATCCTGCTCACCGGCGCGCGCTGGATCGATCCGGTCGCCAGCCTGGTGATCGTGCTGGTGATCGCCTGGGGAACCTGGGGCCTGCTCAAGGACAGCGTCAGGCTCAGCCTCAACGCGGTGCCCGCGCATATCGACGAGGCCGCGGTGCGCGCCCACCTTGGCGCGCTGCCAGGCGTGTCCGGCGTGCACGATCTGCACATCTGGCCGATGAGCACCACCGAAGCCGCGATGACCGCGCACCTGGTGATGCCGGGCGGGCACCCGGGCGACGACTTCCTGCACGACATGGCGCACGAACTCGACCACCGCTTCGGCATCGGCCATTCGACCGTCCAGGTCGAGAATGACGCCCGCCATTGCGGAAAGGGTTGCTAGACCGCGCGAACGGTCACCGCCTGCTGCGTGCCCAGCGCTCGGTCAACCACAGAACCAGAGCCTGGGCAGCGAGCAGGCCAAGCCCGCCGACGATCACGCCCGCGACCGGATCGCCGTTCTGCATGTGTCGCGGCAGCACCGAGGTCAGAATCGCGATCGCCACCAGCGCGATCGAGAACAGGATCGGGAGCATCCACGCCATCGTCCGCCGCGGCGCCATGCGAGTGGCTTTGCCGGCAAGGTCGAAATGGGCGGGAAGCTCATCGAACCGGGCGAACCGCCGGTCGGCATACGCGCCGGAACTCAGCAGAAGCGCCGCGAACGGCAGGGCGGCGGCCATCGGCAGCCACCCGATCATTCTACGCCGCCGCTTCCTTGCCCTTCTTGCTCGACACCACGCGGACCGGGTCCTTGCGGCCTTCGACCACGTCCTTGTCGACCACGATCTCGGTCACGTCGCCCATGTCGGGCAGGTCGAACATCGTGTCGAGCAGGATGCCCTCGACGATCGAGCGCAGCCCGCGCGCGCCGGTCTTGCGCTGGATCGCCCGCTCGGCGATCGCGCGCAGCGCGTCGTCGGTGAAGGTCAGCTCCACATCCTCGAGCTCGAACAGCTTGGCGTACTGCTTGGCGAGCGCGTTCTTGGGCTCGGAAAGGATCTGCACCAGGGCGTCGACATCCAGGTCGTTCAGGGTCGCGATCACCGGCAGGCGGCCGACGAACTCGGGGATCAGGCCGAACTTCAGCAGGTCTTCCGGCTCGCATTTCTGGAGCAGCTCGCCCACCCGGCGCTTGTCGGGATCAGCGACGTGCGCGCCGAAGCCGATCGATCGCTTCTGCAGCCGGTCGGCGATGATCTTGTCGAGGCCGGCGAACGCGCCGCCGCAGATGAACAGGATGTTGGTCGTGTCGACCTGGAGGAATTCCTGCTGCGGATGCTTGCGCCCGCCCTGCGGCGGGACGGAGGCAGTGGTGCCCTCCATCAGCTTGAGCAGCGCCTGCTGCACGCCCTCGCGCGAGACGTCGCGGGTGATCGAGGGGTTTTCCGCCTTGCGGGTGATCTTGTCGATCTCGTCGATATAGACGATCCCGTGCTGCGCTTTTTCGACGTTGTAGTCGCTCGCCTGCAGCAGCTTGAGGATGATGTTCTCGACATCCTCGCCGACGTAGCCGGCCTCGGTGAGCGTGGTCGCGTCGGCCATCGTGAACGGCACGTCGAACGTGCGCGCCAGGGTCTGCGCGAGCAGCGTCTTGCCCGACCCGGTCGGCCCGACCAGCAGGATATTCGACTTGGCGAGCTCGACATCGCCCGCTTTGCCCGAGTGCTTCAGCCGCTTGTAGTGGTTGTGCACCGCGACCGAGAGCACGCGCTTGGCGCGGTCCTGGCCGATCACGTAGTCATTGAGCGTGGTGAAGATATCGAGCGGCGTGGGAACGTCGCCTTCCTTGCGCCCGGCGATCCCGGCCTTGGTCTCTTCGCGGATGATGTCATTGCACAGCTCGACGCATTCGTCGCAGATGAACACCGTGGGCCCTGCGATGAGCTTGCGCACCTCGTGCTGCGATTTCCCGCAGAAACTGCAGTAAAGGGTGCTCTTGCTGTCCGTTCCGCTCAACTTCGTCATATCCTGAATTCCGGTCCCGCGCCCACAAGCTTGGGGGATTCGCCGACCCTAAGGCCGGAATCGTTATAATCAACCTGCCGCGCTTAGCGTTTGCGCCCTTGCGGCAAGCTGAAGCGGCAGGGTTGCCGAATTGCTACGATCTATTCCGGCGCCCCGCCCGAGCCCGTGTCGTCGCCCGTGGTCTCCGACTCGGGGCGGGTTTCGAAGACTTTGTCGACGATCCCGAACTCCTTGGCCTCCTCGGCTTCGAGGAACGTGTCGCGGTCCATCGCGCGCTCGATCTCCTCGAGGCTCTTGCCGGTGTACTTGGCGTAGAGCGCGTTGAGCCGCGTGCGCATGCGCAGGATCTCGCGAGCCTGGATCTCGATGTCGCTGGCCATTCCGCGCGCGCCGCCCGACGGCTGGTGAACCATGATCCGCGCGTTGGGCAACGCGATGCGCATGCCCGGCTCGCCCGCCGCGAGCAGGAAGCTGCCCATGCTCGCCGCCTGGCCGACGCACACGGTCGACACGCGCGGCTTGATGTATTGCATGGTGTCGTGGATCGCCATCCCGGCGGTGACCACCCCGCCCGGCGAGTTGATGTACATGCTGATCGGTTTCGAGGGGTTCTCGCTTTCCAGGAACAGCAACTGGGCGACAATCAGCGAGGCCATGTTGTCCTCCACCTGATCGGTGACGAACACGATCCGCTCGCGCAGCAGGCGGCTGAAGATGTCGAAGCTGCGCTCGCCGCGGCTGGTCTGCTCGACCACCACCGGCACCAGCGCGCCCGTCACCGGGTCGCGGGCGAACTTGCCCTGGCTGCCGTACGTTTCGCCGTAGCCGCTGAGCACGTCGATCATGGGAATTTTGGTCCTTCCGTCTTTAGGGCGCCTATGTCGCTAGTGGCCGCGCGTTGTTCAAGGGGATTAACCTTCGCCTTGCACCGGTGCGGGCAGGCGTGGCACTCGGCCGGCATGAAACACGCTCTGGCCCTCGCGGGCGCTGCCGCCATCACCGCCTGCGCGACTCCCGGCGCGCTCGATTCGACCGGTGCCGAAGCCGCCACCCGATCCTACGTCGCACGCATCGCGAGCCTCGACGATGGCGGCCCGCGGCTCGATGCGGTGATCGCGCATGACCGCGATGCGGCGGCCAAGAGCGCCGCGGCCGCGGGCACGGGCCCGCTCAACGGGCGGGCTGTGCTGGTGAAGGACAACATCGAAACGCGCGAATGGCCGACCACTGCGGGCAGCCTGGCGCTGGCGGGCAACCGCACCGGACGCGACGCCCCGCTGATCGCGCGGCTGCGCGCCGCCGGAGGAGTGGTGCTCGGCAAGACCAATCTCAGCGAATGGGCCAACATCCGCTCGAACGATTCGACCAGCGGGTGGAGCGCGGTCGGGGGGCTGACGAAGAACCCGCATGCGACCGACCGCAATGCGTGCGGCTCGTCGTCCGGCAGCGGCGCAGCGGTGGCGGCGGGCCTCGCCTGGGCGGCAATCGGGACCGAAACCAACGGCTCGATCACCTGCCCGGCGAGCGTCAACGGGGTGGTCGGATTCAAGCCGACCGTGGGCCTGGTCAGCCGCACGCATGTCGTGCCGATCAGCGGCACGCAGGACACCGCCGGGCCGATGGCGCGCACGGTGGCCGACGCCGCGCTGCTGCTCGGGGCCATCGCGGGCGCCGATCCGGCGGATTCGGTGACCGCCGAGGCCGATCGCTACAGGACCGACTTCACCCGCGGCCTCGACACCGCCTCGCTCGCCGGCGTGCGGATCGGCGTGCTGCGCAAGCAAGTCGGCGGCGATTCGCGCGTGACCGCGCTGTTCGAGCAATCGCTGCGCGATCTCGAGCGCGCCGGGGCGGTGCTGGTCGATGTCGAGTGGGCCTGGCCCGAGGGGTTCTGGGACCGCTCGCTTGAGGTGCTGCTGTTCGAGCTGCGCCGCGACCTCGACGGTAATCTTGCCACTCTGCCCGACCCGGCCATGCCCGACACGCTCGCGGACGTGGTGGCCTTCAACCGCCAGCACGCGCGCGAGGAGCTGCGCTGGTTCGGCCAGGACCTGTTCGAGCAGGCGCTCGAGTCCACCGACGAAGCCAGCTACAAGAAGGCGCGCGATGCGAACCTCGCCGCGGTCCGCGCCGAGGGGATGGACCGGCTGCTGCGCGAGCACCGCGTCGCCTTGCTGGTGGCGCCCACCA
>JBHWTG010000003.1:0-2656 GCA_043427735.1 Tsuneonella sp.
CATCTCCCCGAGCGCGACAGCGTCGCCGCCGAAGTCGCCTCGGAGGCGACGATCGCGCCGTGGAGCGATGCCGCCGCGCTCGCCCGCTTCGCGCACGCTTGCGACGTGGTCACCTTCGAGTTCGAGAACGTGCCCGCCGCGCCGTTGGCCCCGCTCGGCGACAAGCTGCGCCCCGGGCTGCGCGCGCTCGAGACCGCGCAGGACCGGCTCAAGGAAAAGCGCTTCGCCGAGGCGCACGGCGGGCGGGCGGCGCCCTTCGCGGCGGTCGAATCGGCCGACGATTTCGCCCGCGCGATCGAGCGCATCGGGGTCCCCGGCATCCTCAAGACCGCCCGCGACGGTTACGACGGCAAGGGCCAGTGGCGGATCGACTCGGCGCGCGAGGCGGACGCGGTCCGCCTGCCGCAGGCGCCGTGCGTCTATGAAGGGGTCGTGCACTTCGATGCCGAGTTCTCGGTCATCCTGGTGCGCGGCACCGACGGGGCGGTGCGCTTCTGGGACAGCCCCGAGAACCGCCACGCCGGCGGCATCCTCACCCAGTCGCGCTGGCCCCCGGGCGAGGCGGCGGCGGCGCAAGTCGAAGCGGCGCGCGGGCTCGCGCAGCGCATCGCCGAAGCGCTTGGCTACGTCGGGGTGCTGACCTGCGAGTTCTTCGCCACGGCCGATGGTCCCGTATTCAACGAGATGGCCCCGCGGGTGCACAACTCGGGCCACTGGACGATCGAGGGCGCGGCGACGAGCCAGTTCGAGAACCATGTCCGCGCGATCGCCGGGCTGGTGCTGGGCGATACCGCGACGACCGCCGCGCGGGTCGAGATGGACAACATTATCGGCGACATTGCGGTGGCTTACGAAGTCCTCGCCGATCCCGCCGCGCACCTGCACCTCTACGGCAAGCGCGAACCGCGCGAGGGGCGCAAGATGGGCCATGTGACGCGGTTGTGGGCCCGGAGCAAAGCCGCCCAATGAGCCGCGAGGTGACCGCGATCATCGCGCGCGCGGCAAACGGCGCGATCGGCAAGGACGGCGGGCTTCCCTGGCGAATCCCGGCCGACCTCAAGCGCTTCAAGGCGCTCACGATGGGCAGGCCGATGATCATGGGGCGCAGGACGTTCGAGAGCCTCGGCGGGCCGCTGCCGGGCCGGCGGCACATCGTGCTGACCCGCAGCCGCGCCTGGCAGGCCGCCGGCGCGGAGGTCGCGCACGATGCCGATGAAGCGCTTCGTTTGGCAGGAAACGACGCGGTTTCCATCGTGGGAGGGGCCGAAGTCTATCGTCTGATGCTGCCGCACACCACGCGCATCGAGCTGACCGAGGTTCACGCCGAAGTTGCCGGCGATACGTTCGTGCCCCCCTTCGGTCCCGAATGGCGCGAGACCGCGCGCGAGGATCGCCCCGCCGAGGGCGACACCCCCGCCTATTCGTTCGTCACGCTGGAGCGCGCTCGGTGAGGAAGCTCGGCTGGGGCATCGCCGTCCTGCTGCTGCTCGTCGGCGTGGCGGCGTTCTTCGCGCTGGCGCCCGCGATGGTCGAGCGCTCGATGAACAGGATCGACGGCCAGCCGCCGATCGCGGTGAGCGAGCGGGCCAGGGTGCTGCACGCGAGCCTCACCATCGTCGACCTGCATTCCGACACGCTGCTGTGGAAGCGCAGCCTGCTCTCCGACTCCTCACGCGGGCACATGGATCTGCCGAGGCTCGAGCGCGGCAACGTCGCGCTGCAGGTGTTCTCGAGCGTGACCAAGACGCCCAAGGGGCAGAACTACGACGCCAATTCGGGCGAGAGCGACAACATCACCCCGCTGGTGATCGCGCAGCTCCAGCCGGTGCGCACCTGGGGCAGCCTGCTCGAGAGGAGCCTGTGGCACGCCGAGAAGCTCCACCGGGCGATCCCCAGGGCCGGGGGGCGGCTGGTGGCGATCGAACGCCAGCGCGACATCGAGGGCTTGCTCGCCCGCCGCGCGATCAAGGGCCGCGGGGTCGGTGCGCTGCTGTCGATCGAGGGGCTGCAGAACCTCGAGGGCGATCTCGCCAATCTCGACCGGCTGCATGCCGCGGGTTTCCGCATGGGGGGCCTCACGCATTTCTTCGACAACGACCTCGCCGGCTCGATGCACGGGCTCGAGAAGGGCGGGCTGACAGCAAAGGGCCGCGCGGCGGTGCGGCGGATGGAGCGGCTCGGGATGATCGTCGACATCGCGCACTGCAGCCACGCCTGCGTCGCCGACATCCTGGCGATGGCGACGCGCCCGGTGGTCTCGAGCCACGGCGGGGTGCAGGCGACCTGCCAGGTCAACCGCAACCTCACCGACGAAGAGATTCGCGGAGTCGCGCGCACCGGCGGGGTCGTCGGGGTAGGCTACTGGGACGCAGCGGTGTGCGGCACCAGTCCGCGCGATGCGGCGAAAGCGATGCGCCACGTGCGCGACCTCGTGGGGATCGACCACGTCGCGCTCGGCAGCGACTACGACGGCGCGACCACGGTGCGATTCGACACCAGCCAGCTCGTGCAAGTCACCGAGGCGTTGCTCGACGAAGGCTTCACGCCCGACGAGGTGCGCCGGGCGATGGGGCTCAACGCGCTGCGGGTGATCGAGGCGGGAATTCGGCCGTCGACGGGCCCACCCCCCAGCCCCCTCCCGCGAGCGGGAGGGGGA
>JBHWTG010000004.1:0-7770 GCA_043427735.1 Tsuneonella sp.
ATTCTTGATCCGCCTGCAACAGGCGTCGTCCGCAGCGCCCGCACCGACCCTGCTCGCCGGGGCGCCAACCGGCGAGCTGGCGCTCGTGCCGGGCATCGGCCCGGCGGCGCCGCTCACGGTGCCCTGCGCGGAGTTGGTCGCGGCGCGCGCCAGCCCGAGCCCGGGCATGCTCGCTCCGCTGACCGCCGCACCCCTGGGCGCCGACGACTTTCTGGCAAGCCGGCGCGTGCGCATCGGCCGCACGAGCTTCGACGCCGACTGGAAGCGGGTGCGCGGCGAGAGGCTGTCTCCCGGCCTGCTGCGTCGCAATCTGGGGGCTTTGCCGGCGTCGAGCGAGGAATCGCTGTCGGCGGTGAATCGCTGGGTCAATCGGCGCATCCGTTATGTCGAGGACCGCGAGCAGTACGGCGTGAGCGACTTCTGGGCCGGAGCCAGGAGGACGCTGAAGTCGGGGCGCGGCGACTGCGAGGACATCGCGCTGGTCAAGCTGCAATTGCTCGCCGCCGCCGGCATCGCCCGCGAGGATCTGATCCTGACGATCGCCCGCGACCTGGCCCGCAACGCCGATCACGCCGTGCTGATCGTCCGCACCGACGCGGGCTGGCGCATGCTCGACAACGCGACCGACACCGTGCTCGACGCCGCGCCCAGCCACGATTACCGCGCGATTCTGAGCTTCGGCAGCCGCTCGAGCTGGCTGCACGGAACCTGACCGTCAACGCTCGGTAAGCGCCGTGTCGAAGGCCTTCTCGATCGGCTTCAGGAGATAAGTCAGGATGCTGCGGCTGCCGGTGATGATCTCGACGTCGCAGATCATGCCCGGCACTATCGGCAGCTTTTGCGAGCCCTTGGCGATGTAGCTGCGGTCGGTTTCGACCAGCACCGTGTAATACGCTTGCCGTTCGGCTTCGTCGAAGATGCTGTCGGCCGATATCTGCTGAACCCGGCCGCTGAGCCCTCCGAAGATCGAGAAATCGTAAGCCGTCACCTTCACGTTGGCCCGGTCGCCGACCTTGATGAAGGCGATGTCGCTCGGCGCGATGCGCGCCTCGACGAGCAGCTTGTCGCCCACCGGAATGATCTGCATGATCTTCTCGCCGGCATTCACGAAGCCCCCCACCGTGGTGATCTGGACATCGTTGACGATTCCGTCGCTCGGCGCGCGCAGCTCGTTGCGCTGCTGACGCGCGGCCGCCCCGCGGATGGTCTGCCGGTTGACCGCGATCTTGGTCTGCAGCTCGCTGCGTTCGGTGAGCGCCTGCTGGCGGAAATCGAGCCGCGCGGCGGAGAGGTCGGCCTGGGCCTGGCTGATCGCCGCCGATGCGCGCGCCGCCGCCTGCCGGGCGGCGGAGAGCCGGCCCTGCACGTCGACGAGCTCGCGCTCGGCGGTCAGCAGCTCGGTCTGCGGGACGATGCCCTTGGCCGCGAGCGGAGTGAGCATGTTGACCTGCTCGCGCGCCAGCCGGACGCTGTCCTCGAGCGAGGCGGCGGTCGCCTGCGCTTCGCCCAGATCGCGGCGGCGCTGCTCCACCGCGGCGGCCAGCGCGCTCTGCTGGCTTTGCGCCGTCGCCATGCGAACCTGCTGAAGCCGGCGCTCGTCGGCGCACTCCGCCCCTTCGCAACCTAGCCCGCCACCGGTCGCCTCGCCCTGCAGCCGGTCGGCGCGGATCGCCAGGCGGTCGGTCTCCGCGCGCAGCTGACCGAGCTCGGACGCCGATTGCGCGTCGTCGAGCCGCACCAGCAGCTGGCCCTTGCGCACGGTCTGACCGCCGCGGACGAGAATTTCCTCGATCACCGCCGGCTCGGCGGGTTGCACGAGCTGCGCCTTGCTCGACGGGATCACTTTGCCCATCCCGCGGGTGACCTGGTCGACCTGCGCGAATGCCGCCCAGGTCAGCAGCATCAGCAAGCCGAGCGCGGAGACGGCGATCAGCCGGCGGCTGGCGTCCCAGGTTTCATAGCGTTCGCGCAGCGTCACGTCTCGGGTCCAGCCCCCTGCGGTGGGGCGCTTTGCTCGGCAATGGCGCTTTTGTAGCCGGTGCTCAGCTCGGCCGGATCGGGGATCGTCATGCGCCACGCCGTCGTCGTATCGAGCCTCCCGCCGACGTCGATCGGCGCGTGGCGGTCGGTGGCGTCGGGCGTGACGGTGAGGCCGGGGACCAAGGCCGCCGCCGGCTCTGCCACGGCCATCTCGCTCACCCGCGCCTCGAGCGCGGCGCGCAGCCGACCGAAATCGAGCGCGGGGATGCGTTCGATGCCGGTCCACCGGTCGCCGAACGCGCCCTGGCCGCCGATCCGCCCGGGCAGACGGTAGAAGATGTGCCGCCCGATCTGGGTCAGCTTGCCGAGCGTGAAGGCCCAGCGCGGCACGACGTAATCGGCGTGGTAGTTGGTCGCGGTGCCGACCGAGGGCTCGGTCGCGCCGGCGAGCGCTTCGGCGGCGATCCGGCGGGACTCGCTCCACTGCCGCGGCATCGGGGCGCGCAGCAGCGAGCCGTCGCACGTGAAGCTGAACTGGCACACCCGCGCGTTCGCGCCTTCGTACACCACCCCGCACACCGAGTTCGGGTAGGCCGGGTGGCGCAGGCGGTTGAGCACGACCTGCGCCACCCCGCGCTTGCCCGCCTCGGGCTCGTTCGCGGCTTCGTAGTATATCGCCTGGGTCATGCACTTGAGCGCGGTGCCGTAAGCATCGGAACCCGGGCCGATCGCGGTGAACCCGCTCATCCGCCCGACCGGCAGCGCGCTCCGCGGGATCAGCGCGTTGCGCTCGACCGCGCTGTCGCCGGTGACGAAATGCGACTGCTCGAGACCCGTCGACATCGACGCAATCTGCGTCCGCATGGTGTCGCTAATCGGCAGCGCAGCCCGTGCGGTCTGCTCGGGAGGGATGAACGAAGATGCGCCGAGCCCCCCGGCGACCGCCGCCACCAGCAAAGCTACCCGCAACCATGGCGAGCGCCGAGCCGGCTGAGGCGCATCGGGAGTCGCGGGGGTCATGCCATTCGTCCCACGGATGTCGACTGGGCGATCACGTCCTCGATCGGTCCGTCGGCGACCACGCGCCCGTTGTCGAGCACGATCAGGCGCCGACAGAGCGAGAACAGCGCCGGGCGGTGCGTCGAGATGACCAGAGTCTGGCCCCCTGTCAGCGACCGGGACAGCCGCTCGACGAACAGTTGCTCGGTCTGCGCGTCCATCGCCCCGGTCGGCTCGTCGAGGAACAGCAGCTCGCAGGGGGAGACCAGCGCCCGCGCCAGCGCCAGGAAGGCGCGCTGCCCGCCCGACAAGGCGCGCCCGCTTTCGCCCACCGCGCGATCGAAGCCCCCCGCATCGCGCGACAGGAACTGGTCGGCCCCGGTCGCGCGCAGCGCCCCCAGCAGCGCGTCGTCGCCCGCCTCGCGGTTGCCGAGCGCGAGGTTCTCCTTGACCGAGCCCGTGAAGATCGCCGCGTCCTGCCCGACATAGCGGAAGGCCTCGCGCAGCTGCTGCGGCCGGTACTGGCGGCTGTCGACCCCGTCGACCAGCATCGCGCCGTCGGTCGGCAGGTACAGGCCGCACAGCACCCGCCCGAGGGTGGACTTGCCGCTCGCCACCCGGCCGACGACCGCGACTCGCTCGCCCGGGCCGATCGACAGGTTCAGATTTTCGAGCGCGGAAGTCGATGCGTCGGGGTAGCGGAACGTCAGGTTTTCGAGCCGGATCGTCGGCCGCTCGATCGCGCTCAGCACCAACCCGCCGGCCCGCCGCCGCTCGTCCTCGCCTTCGAACAGCCGCTCGATGCTCGACAGGGTCTCCATCGCCTGGCGTCCGCGGGTCAGCAGGAAGGCGATCTGCCCGGCGGGCGCGAGCGAGCGCGAGGCGAGCATGACGACCGCGATGATCGCGCCCATGGTGATCGAGCCGGCCGCGAACAGGTAGTATCCCCCGACCACCAGCGACACGGTGGAAACCTGCTGGAACACCTGTGCGAGGCTGACCGCGAGCGAGTTGATGTCGCGCAGGCGCTGCTGCGAATGCGTGCTCAGCTCGGCAAGGCGGCGCCAGCGCCCGATCATCGCGCCCTCGCCGCCGAGGCTCTTGAGCGTCTCTATGCCGGTCAGCGATTCGACCAGCAGGGTCTGCTGCAGCCCGATGTCGGCCTGCGCGTCCTGGGCGGCCTCGGCCACCTTGCGCTGGAGCACCCAGCCCGCGATCGCCATCGCCGCGATGATCGCAAGCGGGATCAGCGCCAGCCATCCGGCGATGATCGCGATTACCGCGACGAACACGAACAGGAAGAACACGTCGACCACCAGCACGACCGTGGTCGAGGCGAAAAAGTCGCGCACGGTGGCGTATTCGGAGACCCGCGCGGCGAGCGAGCCGGTATGGCCGCGCTTGCTGTCGAGCGGGGTCGCGAGCAGCCGCGAGAAGATCTTCTGCGACAGCTTGAGGTCGAGCCGCTGCGACACCTCGTCGATCACCGCGGTGCGCGCGCGGCGCAGCAGGAATTCGAGCGTGAAGGCCAGCGCCACCCCGATCGCGAGCACCCACAGCGTCGACTGGGCGCGGTTGGGAATGACGCGGTCGTAGACGTTCATCGAGAACAGCGGCAGTGCGACGGCGACGAGGTTGATCACCACCGAGGCGACCAGGACCGGCGTAAACGCCGGAAATTCCTTGCGCAGCTCGCCCCAGAACCAGTGGCCGCGGCCCTTGGCGTGCCATGGCGCCTCGTCCGCGCGCTGCTTGTCCGGGTCACCGAATACGCGGATGAAGCGCTTCATCGGGGCCGTTTTCATCGTCGAACGCGGTTCCCAACGCTCGCCGATGTGCGGGCGCCACACGAGCACGTCGCCTTCGCGCAGCGCGAGCGCGAGCGCGAACTCGCCGCCCGCGAACTCGATCAGAGCCGGGTAGTCGCCAGTCTGCGCGGGCAGGCGGCGGAGCAGGCGCGGCTCGAAGCCGATGTCGGCGATCTCGAGCGCGGCCTCGGCCTGGTGCCCGGGCAGCCGACCCTCGCCGTCGCGGGGGAGATAATCGAGCCGGGCCCGGTCGAGCGACGGGCCGAAGCGCCGAGCGAGCTCGGCGACGCACTCGGCCAGCGGGTCGACCACCTCGCCCACGATCGTTTCGGCCTCGATCTTCATCTCCGGTGTCCGTGCGACCACCCGCCCTTACGGGTAGACGCGCCGTTGCAGCTCCGCCGGCGGCGGCGGGCCGTAATCGAACCGCTCGCGCTCGGTCATGCCCGCGCCCGCCCCCGGGGCGACCTGCAGCGCATCGAGCAGGCCATTGACCGCGGCCAGCGCCTGATACTGCGCGAACTGTTGCGAGAAGCGTGAAGTCTCGAGCCGCACCTGCGTGTTGTAGCGGGTGTTCTGCGCGTCGAGCACGTCGAGCAGCGAGCGCCGCCCGACGTTGAACTGGCTGCGGTAGGACAGCAGCAGATCGTCGCTGACCTGGCTCTGCCGTTCGACCTTGCCGACGATGTCGGCCTGGCTGTTCATCGTGGTCCACGCGGTGCGGACGTCGGCTTCCGCCTCGCGCTGCATCTCGTGCAGGCGGTAGCGGTTCTGGCTCGCGCGGCGGACCATCTCCTGCACCTTGGCCCGGTTGATGCCGCCGTCGAACACGTTCCAGCGCATCACGGCGCGGGCCTGCACATCGTTGGTCTCGCCGCGGAAGCCGTCGATGTCGTCGCCGACCCGCCCGCGCACCTCTAGCCCGATGGTGGGGTAGAGATCGCCTTCGGCCGCCGTGACCATCGCGGTCGCCGCGTCGACATCGGCCATCGCCTCGCGCACCTTCGGGTGACGGGTCCGGGCGAGGCCGACCGCCTGCTCGAGGCTCGGCGGGAGCGCGCTGGCGAGATTGGGCGGCAGCACGACTTGGGTGATGTCGAGCCCGGTCAGCCGCTGGAGCTCGATCGTCGCGTCCTGCAGGTCCTGCTGCGCCTCGGTCTGGCGGACCAGCGCCGATTGCAGCCGTTCCTCGGCCTGCTGGCGGTCGGCGATGCTGATCGAGCCCTGCTCGACCCCCTTGCCGAGGTCGTTCACCAGCATCTGGTGGAAGGACACGTTATCGGCCGAGGCGGCCGCGACGCGCTGCTGCAGCAGGACGTCGAAATACTGCCGGGCGACCTGCAGCGCGATGAACTCCGACCGCTCGACGACCCGCAGCGAGGCCCCGTCGACCCGCGCCGCCTGGCGCAGCAACTCGCCGCGCCGGCGGCCGAAGTCGATCATCGTCCAGTCGATCACCCCGCCGACTTCGAGCGGATAGAGCTCCTCGTCGGCGATGCCGAGCGTCCGCCGGGTGGCGTTCTCGAGCCGGCGAATGCCTGCCGAGGCCTCCAGATCGACCCGCGGTGCGTACAGCCCCTGCGCCTGGCGGCGCTCGGCCTGGATCGCCTCGGTGTTCATCTGGGCCTGGATGATCTCCGGGTTGGCCTTCATCGCCACCGCGACGGCTTCCTGGAGCGAGACCGGACCGGCTGCCTCCTGCGCGTAGGCGGCGGGTGCCGCCGACGCGAGGAGGACCGCGATCGCGATCGTCGTTTGTGTGATCTTGCGCATAGTAACCCCTCGAATGTTACCGGACGCCGATTTCGACTCGGCGGTTCTGCGGATTGCGGACCCCGTCTTCGGTCGGGACGCGCGGCTGTTCCTCGCCGCGGGCACCGGTCGTCATCGCGTTGCGCGCGATGCCCATCGAAGCCATCAGCGCGGCGACCGCCTCGGCCCGGCGCTCGGACAGCGCCAGGTTGTAGGCGTTGCCCCCCGCCCGGTCGGCGTGGCCGGTGACATCGAACGCGGTCCAGCCGCATGCTGCGGCGTTGCGGGCGACGAACTCGACCGTCTGGTTGGCGTCCGGCGGCGGCGTCGCCACGTCGAATTCGAAGAAAACGATGCCGGGCAGCCGCTGGCTGCACACCTCGGACGGCGCGGCGAGCGGCGGCGGGGGCGGCGGCGCCATCGGCGAGGGCACACGCGTCATCAGCCGGGCGGCCAACTCGCACTTGCCGATGCTGGTCTCGTCGCGGGTGTTCGATTTGAGGAAGCCCAGCGCGATGCCGCACTGCGCCTTGGCCTCGTTCGCCCACATGAACCGCGAATCGTTCGCGGAGACGATCGCCGGGTCGGCCGAGGCGGCGAGCGCCGCGTCGTAGCGCTGCTGGATCTCGCCGCGCAGCGCGCCGGGATCGAGCCCGGCGAGCGAGCCGTCCTGCGCCTGCGCCGCCCCGGCCCAGGCGGCCGCCGCCAGCGCGGCAACTGAAACCAACGTCCTCGTCATGGTAACCCCCGTTCCTCGAAGCATCAGGCTTGCGCCGCGATGAGTGCGTGCAGGTCCTCGCCCGCATCCGGCAGCGCCGCGAAGCGCGGTGCCGGCGCGCCTCCGGCAAGATCGTCCGACAGCAGGTGCAGGCCGTCGCCGCCCGCGGGCATGGCGACGGCCGGCCCGCTCGCCTGCGGGGCGAAGCGATCGACCAGCGCATCGACGAGCTGCTCGCCGGCAAAATCGGACAACGCATCGCGGATCGCCGCCGGGCCGATGCTCGCCGGCGCGGCCCCGCCCGGTGCACCGTGCGGCAACGACAGCAGCGCCTGCATCATGCCTTCGCCGCCACCGCCGGCATCGAACAGGCTTGCCGGGGCCGGGCCGGTCCTGGGCCCGGTGTCGGGCGCATCGAGCAAGTCGAACGGGCGGGTCTCGTCGCCGTCCGCGCCCGGATCGACCAGCCGCGCCGCAGTCGTCTCACCGCGGAAGTGAGCGATCGTGCACATT
>JBHWTG010000005.1:0-29661 GCA_043427735.1 Tsuneonella sp.
ACGTCGCTCGGCCGGGCGGGGAGCGTGGGCGGCGCCTTCACCCCGGCGCCGACCGCGTTCGTCACCGTCACGCTCGATCCGTCGGCGAACGTATAGTCGCGCACGATGGCGCCCCGCGCCGGGCCCTGCGCGTCGGCAGGCGCGGCCCATAGCTCCGGCTCGGCGGGAAGCGCCACTCGCGGCCGCGGGTCGCGGGGTGGCTCGCGCCCGTCGGCCTGGGTCTGCACCAGCCCGCCCGCGGCAATCACGGGAATCGCCGCGGCGACGCAGCCCGACAGCACCGTCAGCGAAGCCGCTGCGAGCGCAGCGCGCGTCCGGCCGCCGAAATAGCGCCGGTGTCGGCCGGATGCGATGGCCGCGCGATCAGGCACGCGCCCGCTCTCCCAGCCGAGGCCACGAGCGCCACGTGCCGACGGCATAGACCAATCCGAAACCGAGCACGATCAGCGAAGACCAGTAGTCGAACGCGCCTCGCCGGTAGGGCACGTGGAGCGCCACCGGCACGATCAGCAACCCGCGCGCCAGGTAGACCGCGCTGATGACGATCAGCGCCGTGCGCAGCAAGGGCAGCCGCCTGACGATCCCCGCGCCCGAGTATGCATAGGCGGCCCACAGCGCGAGCAGTGCCGCGATGCCCAGCGTGATCGCCGCCGGCAGCGGACTGCCCCGCTCGGCCGCGCGAGCCATCTCCTCGCCCGCGCCGAAAAACCGATACCAGGCGGGCCCGCCCGCGATTACCGCCACGTGAAGCAGCGCCGCGAGCGTGCTCAGCACGCCCGCCGCCACGAGCCAGCGGCTGCCCGCATTCATGCCACTTCGCGCTCGGAGCCGACCCTTTCCCGGGTGGTGCGGAACTCGATCTTCTTGTCGTACGGCGCGCCGACGATCATCCGCTGGACGTAGACTCCGGGCAGATGGATGCAGTCGGGGTCGAGGCTGCCCGCCGGCACCACTTCCTCGACCTCGGCGACGCAGACCTTGCCGCAGGTCGCCGCGGGCAGGTTGAAGTTGCGCGCGGTCTTGCGGAACACCAGGTTGCCGGTTTCGTCAGCCTTCCACGCCTTGACGATCGAAAGGTCGGCGAAGATTCCACGCTCGAGGATGTAGTCCTCCCCGTCGAAAGTCTTCACTTCCTTGCCCTCGGCCACGGCGGTGCCGACCCCGGTCTTGGTGTAGAACCCCGGAATTCCCGCGCCGCCTGCGCGCATGCGCTCGGCTAGCGTGCCTTGCGGGCAGAACTCGACCTCGAGTTCGCCGGCGAGATACTGCCGCTCGAACTCCTTGTTCTCGCCGACGTAGCTGCTGATCATCTTCTTGACCTGGCGGGTGCGCAGGAGCTTGCCGATCCCCTCGTTGTCGATCCCGGCATTGTTGGAGGCGAACGTCAGGTCCCTGGCGCCGCTGTCGCGGATCGCATCGAGCAGCCGCTCGGGAATGCCGCACAGGCCGAACCCCCCGCTGGCGATGAGCATGCCGTCGGCCAGCACGCCTTCGAGCGCGGCGGCGGCGGTGGGATAGAGTTTGTCGGCCATCGGCCGGGTGTCTAGCTTGCCGGCCCCAGGCTGTCACGACCGATTGACGCGGGCGGTTGCTTGCGGAAAACGCAACGGGGCGTGTTCTTTTCGCACTTGCACAATGTGGTGCGCCGCAGCATATCGGACGGGCCTTTCAGGCATCCTCTCCCAAACTATTCGAGGCCCGGTGGTTCGTCCACCGGGCCTTTTTTTCGTGGGCGCCCGCGGCGACGCGAGCCACGCTTGCGGCACGATATGGCCCGCCGTTCATTGGCAAAGCATCGGCTGCTCCCTAGCTTGGCCAGCGAACGACAGTGAGAAGGGGCCGGGCTCGATGGCCGAGGCGGACGCCGGCAAGGCGACAGACGACAAGACGGTCCGGCTGCAGGTGGCGGCGGCGCGGCAGGAAGAAAGCGGGCAGGGTATCGCGCGGATGCCGCGTAGCGCCTTCAAGGCGCTCGGTATCACCGAGGGCGAGGTGGTCGAGATCGTCGGCAAGCGGACCACCGCGGCGATTGCCATCCCGGCCTACGACGAGGATCAGGCGCTCGAGGTCGTCCGGCTCGACGGCCTGCAGCGCTCGAACGCGCAGACCGGTTCGGGCGAGCACGTGACGATCCGCGCGGCGCAGGCGCGGCCGGCAACCCGGGTGGTGTTCGCGCCGGCCCAGCGCGAGATGCGCCTGCAGGGCCCCACCGAAGCGCTGAAGCGCAACTTCTTCAGGAAGCCGCTGGTGGCGGGCGACCTGTGCGCCACCGCCGGACAGCAGCCGGTCCAGAACATGCCGCCCGAAGTGCGGCGCATGTTCAATGCCCCGGCCTACGCGCTGACCCAGATCCGGCTGGCGGTCGTCTCGACCGTGCCCAAGGGCATCGTGTGCATCGACGAGAACACCGAGGTCGAGCTGCGCGCCGAGTTCGAGGAGCCGCGCGACGGGCGTGCAGTGGTCAATTACGACGACGTCGGCGGCATCGGCGACACCATTCAGCAGCTGCGCGAAATGGTCGAGCTGCCGCTGCGCTATCCCGAGCTGTTCACCCGGCTGGGCGTCGATCCGCCCAAGGGGGTGCTGCTGCACGGGCCCCCGGGCACCGGCAAGACCCGGCTCGCCCAGGCGGTGGCGAACGAGAGCGACGCCGCGTTTTTCACCATCAACGGGCCCGAGATCATGGGCTCGGGCTACGGCGAGAGCGAGAAACGGCTGCGCGAGGTGTTCGAGGCGGCGGCCAAGTCCGCCCCCGCGATCATCTTCATCGACGAGATCGATTCGATCGCGCCCAAGCGCAGCCAGGTCTCCGGCGAGGCCGAGAAGCGCCTCGTCGCGCAGCTCCTGACGCTGATGGATGGGCTCGAGGCGCGCTCGCACATCGTCGTCATCGCCGCGACCAATCGGCCCGACGCGATCGACGAGGCGCTGCGCCGTCCCGGGCGCTTCGACCGCGAGATCGTCATCGGCGTGCCCGACGAGAAGGGCCGCCGCGAAATACTGGCGATCCACACGCGCGGGATGCCGCTGGGGGACAAGGTCGATCTCGAGGAGCTCGCGCGGACGACGCATGGCTTCGTCGGCGCCGATCTCGCCGCGCTCGCGCGCGAGGCGGCGATCGAGGCGGTGCGGCGGATCATGCCGAAGCTCGATCTCGACGCGCGCGAGATTCCTCCCGAGGTGCTCGAGGAGCTATACGTCGGGCGCGAGGACTTCCTCGCCGCGCTGAAGCGCGTCCAGCCGAGCGCGATGCGCGAGGTGATGGTGCAGGTGCCCAACGTCTCGTGGAGCGATGTCGGCGGGGTGGCCGACGCGATCGACACGCTCAAGGAGGGGATCGAGCTGCCGCTCAAGAACCCCGACGCGTTCCGCCGGCTGGGCATCCGCCCGGCGAAGGGGTTCCTGCTGTATGGTCCCCCGGGAACCGGCAAGACGCTGCTCGCCAAGGCCGTGGCGAAGGAGGCGGAGGCGAACTTCATCTCGATGAAGAGCTCCGACCTCCTGAGCAAATGGTACGGCGAGAGCGAGCAGCAGATCGCCCGCCTGTTCCAGCGCGCCCGCGCGGTGGCGCCGTGCGTGGTGTTCTTCGACGAAATCGACAGCCTGGTGCCGGCGCGCGGCTCGGGCGCGGGCGAGCCGCAAGTGACGGGGCGCGTGGTCAACACGATCCTCGCGGAGATGGACGGGCTCGAGGAGCTGCAGTCGGTGGTCGTCATCGGCGCCACCAACCGGCCGACCCTGGTCGATCCGGCGCTGTTGCGGCCCGGCCGGTTCGACGAGCTGGTCTACGTCGGCACGCCGGACAAGGCCGGGCGGGCGATGATCCTCGGCATCCACACCCGCGCCATGCCGCTGAGCGCGGACGTCGATCTCGGCAAGATCGCCGCGGACACCGAGCGGTTCACCGGCGCCGATCTGGAAGATGTGGTCCGCCGCGCCGGCCTCAGCGCGCTGCGCCGCGCGGGCGGTGAGGTGAACGAAGTGACCGGCGCCGACTTCGCCGAGGCGCTGGCCGATTCGCGCGCCACCGTCACCCCGGCAATGGAAGAGGAATACAAGAAGATGCGCGGCGAACTGAAGAAACGCGTCGCCGAGGAGGCGACCGGGATCGGCTTCCTGCGCGAAGGAATGGTCACGCCGACGCGCGAGTACAAGCATGCTCCGGCCGCGAGCGGCCGCGACGAGGAGCCCGCCTAGCCCCGCGGGTCGGGCGCGACGGTGGTGTGCAGCAGCGCCTCGGGCTGCTCGCGCCGCAACCAGTCGAGCATGTGCTCGCGCACCGCGCAGCGCAGCTCGAACAGCGCGCCGATCGTCGCCGCGCTCATCGCCAGCCGCAGCTCGATCGAGCCGGCGCGGGCCTCGGTCATCAGCGCCTGTGCGGTTCGCCCGTCCCACTGCGGCTGCTCGGCCACGAACCGCTGGAATTCGGCTCGGATGGGGGCGACCTCGGCCTGCGGCGCCAGTTGCAGGAACACCGGCCCGGTCAGCATCTCGCTGGCGCGCGACCAGTTTTCGAAGGTGTTGTCGAGGAAGCGGCTGGTCGGCACGATGGCCGCACGCTCGTCCCACATCCGCACCACCACGAAGCTCATGCGGATTTCCTCGACCCGGCCGGTGTGGCCGTCGATCACCACCAGGTCGCCGAGCCGCAGCGGTTCCGTCAGCGCCATTTGCAGGCCGGCGATAAGCGATTTGAGCGCGGGCTGGGCCGCGGCGCCGACAGCCAGCGCGGCCAGACCCGCCGATGCCAGCAACGTCGCGCCGACTTCGCTCACGCCCGGCAGGCGAAAGAGCATCAGCCCGACCGTCACGAAGACGATCGCAAACGTCGCCGTGCGCGACAGGATCGCCACGCGCGTGCGGCGGCTGCGCGCGGCGGCGAGGTCGATCGACTGCTCGGCCTGCCGGTCGATCGCCGCGGCAAACGCCTTGACCAGCGCGTACGCCAGCCAGCCGAGCAGCGCCGGGACCGCGAATCGGCTCGCCGCATCCCATGCCTCGCCGACGATGCGATCGGCCTGTGCGGCGAGCGAGATGCCGACCGCGACCGCGGCCCAGCGGAGCGGGCGCCGGATCGCGTCGACGACGATCTCGTCGGTCTCGGTCTCGGTGCGGGCCGCCAGCCGCTGCAGGAGGCCGAACAGCAGTGCGTGCAGCACCAGGGCCACCGCCGCAGCGCCCGCCAGATATATCGCCGCGTGGGCCGCGGCGCTCCAGTCGATCGAATAGCGGGTGGGATCGAGCTCGCGGAACATTGCCCGTCGCCCTATGGGCGCCGGCCGCAGGATTCAACCGCGCTCGCCCGCCAGCGGCAAGCGGATGGCGACCCGCACCCCTTCGGGCGTGAAGCGGCGCTCGATGCTGCCGCGCAGCTGGCGTGCCGCGCTCGTCATCAGCAGGCTGCCGAACCCCTTGGCGCTGGGCTCGCCGCCCTCGCCCGGGCAGTCCTCGATCCACTCGAGCGCGAGGTCGCCAGCGTCGAGCCGCCACACCACCCGGAGCTCGCCGCCATTGGCCCAGCAGCCGTACTTGACCGCATTGGTGGTCAGCTCGTGCAGCACCAGCCCGAGCGGGGTCACCTGCTTTTCGGGCAGATCGACCTCCGGCCCGTCGAGCACGATCCGGCGCTCCGCGGTGAGATAGGGCCGCACCGTCGTCTCGATCAGCGCCTTGAGCGCGGCGACCGGGTTATCGAGCGTGCCCTGCGTTGCCTGGTGCGCGGTGAGCAGCGCGTGGATGCGTTCGGCGATGCTGTCGACCACCGGCTTGGCCTGCGGTGCGTCCTTGCCGCTCATCCGCACGATCGCCAGCACCACCGCGAACAGGTTCTTGACCCGGTGGTTAAGCTCGCGCGCGAGCAAGTCTGCGCGGTCGCGCGCCTCCGCCACCAGCGCCGCCTGGCTCGCGATCGCCTCGGCCCGCGCCGCGCGGCCGACCAGCCGGTAGCCGAGCACGAGCGTGACCAGCAGCAGCGCGAGCAGCGCGGCGAGCAGCGGCAGCACGCGGCTCTCGGCGTCGGACACCTTGCGGGTGGCCGCGTCGAGCTGGTCGCGCTCGATCGCCTCGAGCTCGCGCAGCGCGCCGCGCAGGCGGGCCATGACCTCGAGCCCTTCGTCGGTGAGCACGCGGCCCCGCGCCTCGAGCAGGCGACCTTGCCCGATCAGCTCGACCGAATCGGCCATCTCGCCGAATTTCGAGCTGGTCAGAGCGTCGACCCGGTCGACCAGCTCGCGCTGGCGGGGAGTGCCGTCGCCGGCGACGAGGCCGCGCAGGCGCGCGAGCGCGGGAGCGTACTGGTCCCGCGCCGCGCGATAGGGCGCGAGATAGCGCTGGTCGAGCGTGATCAGGTAGCCGCGCTGACCGGTCTCGGCATTGAGCACCGCGCTGCGGATCTGCCCGAGCTCGGCGAGCACCGCGCTCGTCCGCCGTGCCTGCTCGCGCGCGCCGCGCTCGGTCTCGATCGTCTGGAAGATCAGCAGCACCGCGCCGATCAGCGACACCGCGACGAGCGCGAACACCGCCAGCGCCCCGCGCCGGGCAGCCGCAGTCCGCCTGGCGGGCGGGATGGCCGAGGCGGCCATCTAGTGCGCGGCGCCCCAGCTCGGGCCGCTGCCGATGTCGATCCCGAGCGGCACCTCGAGCGCGACGGCGGGGAGCGCGGCTTCGGCCATTACCCGCTCGATCACCGGCGTGGCGGTGGCAACGTCATCCGCGGGCAGCTCGAACACCAGCTCGTCGTGGACCTGCAACAGCATGCGCACGCGAGCCAGCCCGGCGTCCTCGAGCGCCGGCATCATGCGCGCCATCGCGCGCTTGATGATGTCGGCGCTGGTGCCCTGGATCGGCGCGTTGATCGCTGCGCGCTCGCTGCCGGCGCGTTCGTTGGGGTTTCTCGAGTTGATCCGCGGGAACCACGTCTTGCGGCCGAACAGCGTCTGCGAATAGCCCTTCTCGCGCACGCTCTCGAGCGTCGCGTGGATATAGTGCTGGATGCCCGGAAAGCGGGCGAAGTAGGTGTCGATGATCGCCTGCGCCTCGTCTGCCTCGATCCCCAGCCGGCCGCCCAGGCCCCAGCGGCTGATGCCGTAGAGGATCGCGAAGTTGACCGTCTTGGCCCTGGCGCGCGTGTCGCGGTCAACGGTGCCGAACATTTCCCGCGCGGTGCGCGCGTGGATGTCCTCGCCGTTGGCGAACGCCTCCTTCAGCTGCGGCACGTCGGCCATGTGCGCGGCGAGGCGCAGCTCGATCTGGCTGTAGTCGGCGGCGAGCAGGACATTGCCCTCTTCGGCCACGAACGCTTCGCGGATCTGGCGGCCGATCTCGGTGCGGATAGGGATGTTCTGCAGGTTGGGATCGGTCGAGGACAGGCGCCCGGTCTGCGCGCCGACCAAGCTGTAGCTCGTGTGCACGCGGCCGGTCTCGGGGTTGATCGCCGCCTGCAGCGCATCGGTGTAGGTGCTCTTGAGCTTGGACAGCTGGCGCCATTCGAGCACCTTGGTGGCGACCTCGGCGCCCTGCCCGGCGAGCCCTTCGAGGATCGCCTGGTCGGTCGAATACATCCCGCTCTTGCCCTTGCGCCCGCCGGTGTAGCCCATCCGGTCGAACAGCACGTCGCCGAGCTGCTTGGGGCTACCGATGGTGAATTCGATCCCGCAGCAGTCGAACACCTCGCGCTCGATGCGCGCGATCTCGCGGGCGAATTCCTCGCTGAGCCGAGCGAGGCGGCCGCGGTCGACCTTGATCCCGTGGCGCTCCATCGCCGCCACTACCGGGATCAGCGGCCGGTCGACCCGCTGATAGACTTGCGTGCCGCCCTCCTCGGCGAGGCGCGGCTTCAACCGCTTCCACAGGCGCCAGGTCACGTCGGCATCCTCGGCGGCATACGCGGTCGCCCGGTCGAGCGGCACCTCGCCGAACGGAATGGCCTTCTTGCCGCTGCCGCAGATGTCCTTGAACGTCAGCGTGGTATGGCCGAGGTGGCGCTGGGCGAGCTCGTCCATCCCGTGCCCGCCGCCGATCCCCTCGAGGCTGCGCCCGGCATCGAGCGCGAAGCTCATGATCATCGTGTCGTCGATCGGGGCCAGGTCGATCCTCGCGCAGCGCGCAAGGATGTTGACGTCGTACTTGATGTTCTGCCCGACCTTGAGCACCGCGTCGCTTTCGAGCAGCGGGCGCAGCGCGTCGTAGGCCGCCTGCCGTTCGATCTGCACCGGCTTCTCGGCGAACATGTCGCTGCCGCCGCCGTCGGTCTTGATATGCCCCAGCGGGATGTAGCACGCGTCGTTGGCCCCGAGCGCGAGGCTGATCCCGGCAAGCTCGGCGCGCATCGCGTCGAGGCTCGACGTCTCGGTATCGATCGCCACCACGCGGGCCGCGAACGCGCGCTCGATCCAGTGCGTCAGCCGCGCGAGGCTGGTGACACATTCGTATGCGCCGCGGTCCAGGGGGGGAAATTCGAGCGGGGGCTGGCGGTTGCCCTGCGGGGAGGCGGGCGCCCCGGCGGTCTGCGGCTTGGTCGGGTGAAGCTGGGTCGCCCGGTCGGGGCTGCCCTTGCCTCCGTCGAGCCGCTTCAGGAGACTGGTGAAGCCGTGCTCGGCGAGGAATGCGGCGAGCGGTTCCTGCGGCACGCCGTCGAGCTTCATCTCGTCCAGGGGGATCGGCAGCGGGCAGTCTTCCTTGAGCTGCACCAGCGTGCGGGAAAGCTCGGCCATCGCGCGGCCTTCGACCAGCCGCTCCTGCAACTTGGACGGCTTCATTGCGGGCGCCGCGTCGAGCGCGGCGGCGAGGCTGCCGTGGTCCTGGATCAGCTTGCTCGCGGTCTTGGGCCCGATCCCGTAGATGCCGGGAATGTTGTCGACGCTGTCGCCCATCAGCGCGAGCACGTCGCCGACCAGTTCGGGCGGCACGCCGAACTTCGCGATCACCTCGGGAATGTCGATCCGCTGGTTCTTCATCGTGTCGAGCATGTCGATGCAGCCGCCCCCCTCGCTGCATTTGCCGACCAGCTGCATGAGGTCCTTGTCGCTCGAGACGATCGTCACGTCCCACCCGCGCCGGGTCGCCTCGCGGGCGTAGCTGGCGATGAGATCGTCGGCCTCGAGATCGTCCTCCTCGATGCACGGCAGGCTGAACGCGCGGGTGGCGTCGCGGATCAGCGGAAACTGCGGAACCAGGTCCTCGGGCGGGGGCGGACGATTGGCCTTGTACTGGTCGTAGAGCGCGTTGCGGAAGCTGGTCGCGCCCTTGTCGAGAATCACCGCGAGGTGCGTCGGGCCATCGGCCTTGTCGAGATCGTCGGCCAGCTTCCACAGCATCGTGGTGTAGCCGTACACCGCCCCCACCGGAGTGCCCGCCGGGTTGGTCAGCGGGGGCAAGCGATGGTAGGCGCGAAAGATGTAGGCCGACCCATCGACCAGGTAGAGATGCTGCTTGTCTGCCATCGCCGCCCTGCTAGCAGCGCCGCCGAGGCCGGTCAGCCCCATTCTCCACCCTGCCGAAAATGGCGGAAATCGGGCATTCTTGGGGCACATTGAGGCAAAAATTCGGCGAAAATGTGCAGTTTCGCTTGCGATGCCACAAAGTTGCCATTATTTGAGACCGGCACGGCGGGTTTCGCCGGGCTTTGTTCAAGGGAACAACGAACTATGCGTAAGATCATTCTCGCCGCCGCCGCTGCCGGTGCCGCCCTGACCCTGGCCGCCTGCTCGGAGAAGACCGAAGACGCCGCCGCCGAGACCGCCGACAACGCGATGGCCGACACCGCCGCGAACGCCGAAGCCGCTGGCGAAGCCGTCGATTCCGCTGCCGACTCGGCTGCCGCGACCACGACCGAAGCTGCGGCCGAGACCGCCGACGCCGCCGCTGCTGCGGAAGCCGAGGTCCAGGACGAGACCACCGCGGAAGCCAAGGCCGACTGAGCCTTCGCATCTTTGCGAACAAACAAGGAGGGCGGCGCCGCGAGGTGCCGCCCTCTTCGTTTGCCAGACGCCGGCTTGGCCTATCCGCTCACGCGGAACGGCCCCTGGCCGCGATCGGCCAAACTCGACCGGAACTCTGACGACTGCGCCAACGCCGTCCTGTGTGCAAGTTCAGTAAGCGGCGTTGGCGTGGGCCCGGGCCGCGACGTGCGGCTGGGCCGCGTACCCATCGTACAGCGCGCGGGCGATGCTGGCGATCTTGGTGTCGCGCGCGGGCTTCGATCCCTGGCCGGTGACGTAGATCGCCACCGCGATCGCGCGCCCGTCGGGCGTGTGGATGATGCCGATGTCGCTTGCGGTGTTGCTCAGCGTGCCTGTCTTGTGCGCCACCCGGGCGCCGTCGGGCAGCATGCCCGGGATCCGGCGGGTGCCCGTCCGGCAGCGTTCCATCGCGCTCAGGATCACCCGGCGGCTCGAAGCGCTCAGGAACTTGCCTTGGTGCAGCCCGGCGAGCAGCTTGACCATCGCCTGCGGCGTGGCGCTGTCGCGCACGTCGATCGTCCGCGAGGGATCGACCTCGCCATCGTCGCGCACGAGCGTGGCGATGTCGCGGGTGATGTTGAACTCGGGAATGCCGTTGCGCGCCGCCCACGCGTTGACCGCGCCCGGGCCACCGACCACCGCGAGCAGCGCATCGGTCGCCGGGTTGCTCGAGCGGGTGATCATGATGTCGATCAGGTCGATCGCCTTCATGTATTGGCCCGGCCGGACCGGCGCCTTGCTGCTCGAAAAGCGCGGCGAGGCGACAGGGACCATCAGCGGAAACTCGCTGGTCAGGCTCCAGCGCCCTTTCTCGACCCCTTCGAGGAACGTGGCGGCGATGGCGATCTTGCTGGTCGATGCCATCGGGAACCGCTGATTGCCGAGCACCGAGACCTCGCGTCCGCTGGCGAGATCGACCGCGTAGACCCCGATCCGTCCGGCCGAACCGTCGGCGATCCGCGCGACGGTCTGCTCGAACGGGGTGGAGTAGACCGCGTCGTAAGTCTGCGGCGCGCGGACTTCGGTCCCGAGCGCCGCATCGAACGCGCGGGCGAAGTCGCTGCTGTCGGCCGCGTGCGCCGCGGAGATGCTCGTCAGTCCGAGCGCGAATGCGGCTCCCAGCCGCGCCAAGCGTCCCACTACCATGACCCCCACGCTAATCCCGCCATGCTTTGCAGCGAATTAACGGGCCGGCGAAATTTTCGGCAAGCGGAGCGCGATGAACAGAGCCGGCGGCGCGGTGTGAGGTTGGAACCGCGCTCACGAGGCGAGATCGCCGTGCGGGGGAGAGATCAGGCCTTTGTATGCTCCTCGCGCGCGATCGCGTGGAGCCAGTCGGCGTGTCGCGGGGCCTTCTTCGTCCGGCTCCATTCGTCGAGCATCAGCGGGGCGACGCGCTTCAGTTCGGCGTATTGCTCAGCGGTGCCGATGTCGGCGGCGAGCTCGACCCGGTGGCCGTTGGGATCGAAAAAGTAGATCGACTTGAAAATTCCGTGGTGCGTGGGACCGAGCACCTCGATCCCCTGCGCCTCGACGTGGCGCTTGGCGGCGAGCAGCTCCTCTTCGCTTCCGACCTTGAACGCGAGGTGCTGGACCCAGGCGGGTGTGTTGGCGTCGCGGCCCATCTCGGTCTGATTGGGCAGCTCGAAGAACGCGAGCACGTTGCCGTTCCCGGCGTCGAGGAACACGTGCATGTAGGGGTCGTGCTCCCCGGTCGAGGGCACGTGGTCCTCGGCGAAGGCAGTGGTGTAGTCCATCCCGAGCACGCGGCCGTACCAATCGACCGTCTCTTTGGCATCCTTGCAGCGGTAAGCGACATGATGGATGCCGCCGAGCTTCACGGGGTGTGCTGCGCTCATCGTCTCAACCTTTCGTGACGGTGCCTCGAGACGCTTGGCCCTTCGACAGGCTCGGGACCTCGCTCCTCAGCACGAACGGGTTTGGAAAAAAGCTCGCCCCAGCCGTTCGTCCTGAGGAGAGCGAAGCCGCAGTCTGAGCTCGTCTCGAAGGACGCTACTCCGCCGGCTCCTCGATCTTGAGCGCGCCACGTTCGATCTGGTCGCGCTCCATGCTCTCGAACAGCGCCTTGAAGTTGCCCTCGCCGAAGCCTTCGTCGCCCTTGCGCTGGATGAACTCGAAGAACACCGGGCCGACCTGCGCCTGCGCGAAGATCTGCAGCAGGAGCCGCGGCTCGCCGCCCGTGGTCGTGCCATCGAGCAGGATGCCGCGTGATTTCAGCGCCTCGGTGTCCTCGCCGTGGCCGGGGAGGCGCTCGTCGAGCATGCGATAATAGGTGTCGGGCGGCGCGGTCATGAACGGCACGCCGAATTGCTTGAGCTTGTCCCAAGCCTTGGGCAGATCGTCGCAGATGAGGGCGATGTGCTGAATGCCCTCGCCGTTGAATTCCCGCAGGAACTCCTCGATCTGGCCGCCGCCGCCCTTGCCTTCCTCGTTCAGGGGAATGCGGATCTTGCCGTCGGGCGCGGTCAGCGCCTTGGAGGTGAGGCCGGTGTACTCGCCCTTGATGTCGAAGAAGCGGATCTCGCGGAAATTGAACAGCGTCTCGTAGTAGTCGGCCCAGTACTTCATCCGGCCGCCGTAGACGTTGTGCGTCAGGTGGTCGATGTGGCTGAAGCCCGCGCCTTCGGGGCGCTTGTCGACGCCGGGCAGGTATTCGAAGTCGATATCGTAGATCGTCAGGCCGCCCTTGCCATCGCCCTCGTAGCGATCGACGAGATACAGGATCGCACCGCCGATTCCGCGGATCGCCGGGATGTGCAGCTCCATCGGCCCGGTCTCGACCGCGACCGGCTCGGCGCCTTTCTCGATGAGATGCGCGTACGCCTGGCGCGCATCGCGCACGCGGAAGGCCATCCCGCAGGCCGACGGGCCGTGCTCGCGGGCGAAGTACCACGCCGCCGAGCGCGGCTCGTAGTTGGCGACGAGGTTGATCCCGCCCTGGCGCCACAGGTGCACGTCCTTCGAGCGGTGCTGGGCGACGCGGGTGAAACCCATCGCCTCGAACACCGGCTCGAGCACGCCCTTCTCGGGCGCGCAGAATTCGACGAACTCGAAACCGTCGAGCCCGGCGGGGTTTTCGAACAAGTCGGCCATCGGCGGGTCTCCGGACGCTAGTTTCGTTTGAAACTACATAGTGCGCGGAGGCCGCGATGTCAAAAGCGGATGGCGGAGAGGGCTGTCGGGTTCCGTCGCCGATGTCGCAGTTTGGGCGAGGGTTGCGCCAATTGTTTCGCGCTAAGACGCTAAGACGCGAAGATGCTGCGCAGAGAGTGACTCTTACGCTCCGCCGCGAAGCGGCACCATGAATGCAGCTCCGCTGCGAGGCACCACGCCGAGGTGGGAGGAACCCCCTTCGCGTCTTAGCGTCTTCGCGCGAAAAAAATCCTTCGAATTCGCCTCCTGCACTGTGGGCAGCCTCGAGGTGGCTATTCAGCCGCCGATCCGCTCGATGATCAGCGCCGGGGCCATCCCGCCCGCGGCGCACATGGTGATGAGGCCGTAGCGGCCGCCCGAGCGCTCGAGCTCGTCCAATGCGGTGCCGACGAGGATCGAGCCGGTCGCGCCGATCGGGTGGCCCAATGCCATGGCCCCGCCGTTGATGTTGACCTTCTCGCGCGGCAGGTCGAGGTCGCGGATGAACTTCTCGGCCACCACCGCGAACGCCTCGTTGATCTCCCACACGTCGATGTCGTCCTTGGTCAGGCCGGCCTTCTCGAGCACCTTCTTCGCCGCGGGGACCGGGGCGTTGAGCATCAGCGTCGGGTCGTCGCCCTGGTTGGCGTAGGCGACGATGCGGGCGCGGGGCTTAAGGCCGTGCTTCTGGGCATATTCGGGTGAGGTGATCAGCAGCGCGGCCGCGCCGTCGACGACGCCGCTGCTGTTGCCCGCGTGGTGGAAGTGCTTGATCTCGAGGTCGGGGTAGCGGCGATTGATCTGCTTGCGGAAAGTGGTGCCGCCGATCTCGAAATCGGCGATCTTGGCGAAGCTCGGCTGCAGCGCGGCGAGGCCCTCGGCGGTGGTTTCGGGGCGGGGGAACTCCTCGCGGTCGAGCGCCACCGTGCCGTCGGGGTTGTGCACCGGCACCACCGATTTGTCGAAGCGGCCTTCCCGAATCGCACGATCGGCGCGCTTCTGGCTTTCGAGCGCGAGCGCGTCGAGGGCCTCGCGGTCGATGCCTTCGATGGTCGCGATCGCATCGCCGCACACGCCTTGGTGCGATTGCGGGTGGAGTTCGTCGAGCGCCTCGTGCCCGCTGCCCATCAGGCGGGGCGGCAGCCCGGCGTTGGCCTGCTCGGCCGCGTGCGCAGCGGTGTAGCTCATCATTTCGGTCCCGCCCGCGATGACGCAGTCTTCCATGCCCGACATGACCGACGCGGCGGCGAAGTTGACGGATGAGATGCCGCCCCCGCAAAAGCGGTCGAGGGTGGTGCCGCTGGCCTTGACGTCGTACCCCGCGGAAAGCGCCGCCATCCGCCCGAGGTCGCCGCCCTGCTTGCCGTTCTGGCTGCTGGTCGACCAGACGATGTCGTCGACCGTCGCGGTGTCGAGATGGTTGCGCTCCTTGATCGCCTTCAGGACCGTCGCGGCGAGGTGCTGCGGGTGGAGATGGCTCAGCGCACCCTTGCCCGGCTTGCCGACGCCCCGGGGGGTGCGGACCGCGTCGATGATGTAGGCTTCGGGCATCGGGAAATCCTCTCGCGTCGGGAATCAGGTTGACGGAAGCGTAAACCTTGCGGACAACCCGCACAAGACGAGTTGCAAAGCGAAATGGGAGAGCGCGCGATGAGCGAGGAACTTCTCACCGAGGTGCGGGACGGCGTGCTGATCGTCACGATCAACCGTCCGCAAGCGAAGAACGCGATGAACAAGGCGGCCGCCGAAGGCATCGCGGCGGCGATGGACCGGCTGGACGCCGACGACGATCTGCGCGTGGCGATCCTCACCGGCGCGGGCGGCACGTTCTGCTCGGGGATGGATCTCAAGGGCTTCCTGCGCGGCGAGCGGCCGTTCGTCGAGGGGCGCGGGTTCGGCGGGATCACCGAGAAGGGGCCGGTGAAGCCGCTGATCGCGGCGGTCGAAGGCTACGCGCTCGCCGGCGGGATGGAGCTGATGATTTCGTGCGACCTGATCGTCGCCAACCGCGCCGCCAGGTTCGGCATACCCGAGGCCAAGCGCGGGCTCGCCGCGGCGGCCGGCGGCCTGGTCAAGCTGCCGCAGATGGTCCCGCCCAAGATCGCGATGGAGCTGGCGCTGACCGGCGAGTTCATCGACGCGCAGCGCGCGTACGACCTCGGGCTCGTCAACCGCGTGACCGACGGGCCGGCGCTCGACGCCGCGCTCGAGCTGGCGAGGGCGGTCACCGCCAACGGCCCGCTGGCCGTGCGGGTGTCGAAGCAGGTGATCAACGAATCGCCCGGCTGGCCGATGGCCGAGCGGTGGCAGAAGCAGGGTGAGCTCACCATGCAGGTGTTCATGAGCGAGGACGCGCGCGAGGGCAGTCTCGCCTTCGCCGAGAAGCGCGCGCCCAACTGGAAGGGCAAGTAAATGCCCGGCCCGCAAGCCGGTCCGCTTGGGGGCCTGCGCATCGTCGAGTTCGCCGGGATCGGCCCGGGGCCGTTCTGCGGGATGATGCTGGCCGACCACGGTGCCGAGGTGATCCGCGTCGACCGCGCGAGCGGCAGCCGCGGCGGCTCCCAGCCGGTGACCTCGAAAGACGTGCTCGCGCGCGGACGAAAGTCGATCGCGATCGACCTGAAGAGCGCTGAGGGCGTGGCGCTTGCACGCAAGCTCTGCGCCAGCGCCGACGGGATCATCGAAGGCTTCCGCCCGGGCGTGATGGAGCGGCTCGGACTGGGGCCGGAGGAGCTGCTCGCGGACAACCCGAAGCTGGTCTACGGCCGCATGACCGGGTGGGGCCAGACCGGGCCTTACGCGCCGTATGCGGGCCACGACATCAACTACATCGCGCTCGCCGGCGCGCTGGCGCACTTCGGGCGCGCCGGGGGCAAGCCGACCCCGCCGATCAACCTAGTCGGCGATTTCGGCGGCGGCGGGATGATGCTCGCGTTCGGCATGGTCTCGGCGCTGCTCCACGTCGCGCGCGGCGGGGAGGGCCAGGTGATCGACGCCGCGATGACCGACGGTACCGCGGTGCTGATGAGCATGATGCACGGGATGAAGGCGATGGGCGTGTGGTCGGAGGAGCTGGGCGCCAACATGCTCGACACCGGCGCGCACTTCTACGACACCTACGAGACCGCCGACGGCAAGTTCGTCAGCATCGGCAGCATCGAGCCGCAGTTCTACGCCGAGCTGCGCCGGATCGCGGGGCTGGCGGACGACCGGGACTTCGACGCTCAACACGACCGCGGCCAGTGGGGCGCGCTAAAGGCCAAGCTCACCGCGCTGTTCAAGAGCAAGACCCGCGCGGAATGGGATGCGCTGATGGAACACACCGACGTCTGCTACGCGCCGGTGCTGACGATGAGCGAAGCGGTCGCGCACCCGCACAACGCGACGCGCGGGACGTTCGTCGAGGTCGGCGGGGCGATGCAGCCCGCGCCGGCGCCGCGGTATTCGGGAACCGCGACCGCGACGCCGCGGCCGGCGCCGATGCCGGGGGATCAGACGGGGGAGATTCTCGGTTCGCTGCGCATTGGGGCGCAGGAGATTGCGAAGCTGAAACAGGCGGGGATTGTGGCCTGAGCTACCAACTTGGCTAGGATTTCAACAGTTCATCTCTTAGGAAACTAGCGATGACTCAGCTCCCGCCAGTCCAGCAGTTTCAGCCCTATATTTCCCCTGGAGAGCGTGTTCTTTGGTCAGGACGACCCAAACAAGGTCTGGCTTTGAGCGGTAAAGACGCGTTGCTCATTCCATTTAGCCTTTTGTGGGGCGGTTTTGCGATTTTCTGGAACGCTATAGTGTGGATGGGGCCATCAGGCGGTGACGTCCATCAGCAGCCCGACTGGTTCTTCAAGCTGTGGGGTTTGCCGTTCCTAGTTATCGGGATTTACCTCATTGTAGGTCGGTTCATTCATGACGCGAGCATTCGAAAAAACCTTTTCTACGCGGTAACCAATCAACGGGTTCTGACCCTACGTGGTTCAAAGCTCACCTCAGTCGACCTCGATCGCTTGCCGCGGCTGGATTTGTCGGAAGGTCATGATGGAACCGGCACTCTGTCGTTCGAGGCGAACAGCCCTTTTGGGATGAGCGGTATGAATGGCTTGAGTTGGTGGCTTTCATCGGTGGCTGGAGGGGCGCAGTTCTTTCGTATCAAAGAACCTCGCAAGGTCTATGAGTTGATACGGAATCAATCGCGCACTTAGTGGGACGGGCAACGCTGAACGGAAGAAAAGCCTAGGCCCGTGTCAAGCACGGGCCGACGATGGGTTTTGGGTGAAAGGGCGGAGACAATAACCTCGTCGCCCCGTGCTTGACACGGGGCTTGGCTACTTTGGCTCAGGCGCCTCGGCGAACCACTCGTCCCACAGGTCGCGCCAGTCGGGGTTGTCGGCCTCGATCAACGCAAACTTCCACTCGCGGCGCCATTTCTTGACCAGCTTCTCGCGCGCGATGGCGGGTTCGATCTCCTCGTGGCGCTCGGCGTAGACGAGGCGGGTTTTGCGGAAGTCCTTGGCATGGATCGAGCCGGTGCCTTCGCGATGCTGGTGGACGCGGCGGATGAGGTCGGCGGTGACGCCGACGTACATGCCGCCGCGGTAGCGGTTCGCCATGATGTAGAGCCAGCCGCCTTTTTCTCGCATGTTGGCGCTATCGTTGAGCGTGGCGCGGAAGGAAAGCCTAGGCCCGTGTCAAGCACGGGCTGACGATGAGTGTAGGAGAGGTCCTGCCAAAAACAACTCGTCGCCCCGTGCTTGACACGGGGCTTGGCTGCCTTGGTCCGAGCTACGCGATGAAGGCCGACACCTCGCTCACAAAATCCTCGAACCTATCGTGGTGCACCCAGTGCCCCGCGCGCTCGTATTCGCTCACACTCACATTCGGCCCGAAGTGCGCCAGCCGCCCGTCCTTCTCCGGATTACTGGCCCACGAGCCCGCGCCATAGATCATCAGCGTGGGGCAGGTGATCGCCGCCCATAGCGCGTGCTGGCCCCTGGTCGGGACGTCGTCGGGCGGCCAGGCGTGGAGGTGGGGGTCGAACTTCCAGCTGAAGGTGCCGTCCTCGTTGCGCATCACCGCGTGCAGCGTGAGGTGGCGGGCCTGCTCGTCGGACAGGTAGCTGTTCGCCTCGCGCATCCGTTGCAGGCAATCCTCGAAGGTGGCGTACTTGCGCACAAGCCGCGCGCTCGCCTCGCGCTTCTTGTCGATCCAGCTCGTCCACAGGTCGCCGTATGGCCGCGCGCGGCGCTCCTCGATCATTTTGGGGCTGGGCCCGAGCCCTTCGATCGTCACCAGCCTGCGGACATTGTCCGGGTAGAGCCCGGTGTAGCGGGTGGCGATGTTGCCGCCCAGCGAATGCGCGACGATCGTCACCGGGGCGAGGCCGAGCTGGTGGATGAGCTGGGCGAGGTCGTAGACGTAGCCCATCGTCGTATAGACGCCGTTGTTGTTCCACTCGCTGTCGCCGTGGCCGCGCAAGTCGGGGCAGATCACGTGCCACTCGTCGCGCAAGCGCTCGGCGGTCCAGTCCCAGTTGCGGCAATGGTCGCGCCCGCCGTGAAGCAGGATAAGCGGCGGCGCTTGCCCATTGCCCCAGTCGGCGTAGTGCAGCCGGGTACGCTGCGAGATGTAGCTCTGGCTGGTGGGCCCGGAATCGACCATCGTTGCCCTTTACGTAAGCGTGAAATTGCGTTGCGGATCGCTACCCGCCTGATACGCTTCCGCCAACCACAGAATCGCCGAGAGGACCAGCCATGCCCGTGATCGACGTGCCCGACCCCGAGTTCATGCAGGACGAGGAGATCGCGATCTTCAAGGACGCGGTGGGCAAGTTCTACGAGCAGCACGCGCCGGCCAAGCGGGTCGAGAAATGGCGCGAGGACGGGCAGGTCGAGGCCGAGTTCTGGCGCGAGGCCGGCGCCGCGGGGCTGCTCGGGATGACCGTGCCGGTCGAGTACGGCGGGCACGGCGGCGACTTCCGCCACGATCTCGTGGTGCTGAGCGAGCAGGCGAACAAGGGCGTCGACGGCTTTGCCGCCTCGCTGCACAACGTGATCATCCTGCCTTACATCGTGCGCCACGGCACCGAAGAGCAGAAGAAGAAGTGGCTCCCCCGCCTCGTCACCGGCGAGCTGATCAGCGCGATCGCGATGACCGAGCCGGGCGCGGGCAGCGACCTGCAGGCGATCACCACCACCGCGGTCAAGGACGGCAACGGCTACCGTTTGAACGGGGCGAAAACCTTCATCTCGAGCGGGCAACTGGCGAACTTCGTGATCGTGGTGGCCAAGACCGATCCCAAGGAAGGCGCCAAGGGCATCAGCCTGATGTGCCTCGAGACCGAGGGGGCCGAAGGGTTCCGCCGCGGCAAGAAGCTCGACAAGATCGGGCAGGACGCGGCCGACACCAGCGAGCTGTTCTTCGACGACGTGTATCTGCCGGGCGACAGCGTGCTCGGCGGGGTCGAGGGGCGCGGGTTCTACCAGCTTATGGGCGAGCTGCCGCAGGAGCGGCTGGTGATCGCGATCGGAGCGATGACCACGATCGAGAAGGCGCTCGATACCACCGTCGAGTATGTCAAGCAGAGGAAGGCGTTCGGCAAGACAATCTGGGACTTCCAGAACACCCAGTTCGTGCTCGCCGACTTGAAGGCCAAGGCGACCGCGGCCAAGGTGTTCGTCAACGACTGCATCGCCAAGGTGCTGAAGGGCGAGCTCGACGTGACCACCGCCTCGATCGCCAAGTACTGGTGCACCGAGCTCCAGGGCGAGGTGGTCGACAAGTGCCTCCAGTTCCATGGCGGCTGGGGCTACATCAACGAATATCCGATCGCGAAGATGTTCCGCGACAGCCGCATCACCCGCATCTTCGGCGGGAGCAACGAGATCATGAAGATGCTGATTGCGCGATCGATGTAGCGCGGGCGCGTGGTATCTCGACTAGGGGCTGCGCCCTCCGCTCGATACGAACGGGTGTGTGGCGGAATTTCCAATCCCCGTTCGTGTCGAGCGAAGTCGAGACACATAGGCGCGGCATCCGCAGCACGTCCTTAGAAGGAGGAAGGCAATGACCACTTTTCGCGATGGCTTGCTCGAGGGGAAGGTGGCGTTCGTCGCCGGGGGGACGAGCGGGATCAACCTCGGCATCGCCAGGCGCTTTGCCCAATTGGGGGCGAAGGTCGCCGTCTGCGGGCGCGACCCCGAGAAGGCGGCGCGCGCGGCCGGCGAGATCGCGCCCGATGCGCTGGGGCTGTCGGCCGACGTGCGCGATTTCGGCGCGATCCGCGGCGCGCTCGAGCAGGCCGCGGGCGATTTCGGCCAGCTCGACATCGTGGTGGCGGGCGCGGCGGGCAACTTCCTCGCGCCCGCGCTCGGCATGTCGGCCAACGCGTTCAAGACGGTGGTCGACATCGACCTTCTCGGCACCTTCAACACCTTTCGCGCGTGCCACGACCTGCTGGCGAAACCCGCCTCGCTGATCGCCATTACCGCCGGCCAGGCCGAACAGGCGATGGCGCTCCAGGTCCATGCCTGCGCGGCGAAGGCCGGGGTCAACCAGGTGATCCGCACGCTGGCGATCGAATGGGGGCCGGACGTGCGGGTGAATGGCATCTCGCCCGGTCCGATCGCGGGCACCGAAGGGATGGCCCGGCTCGCCCCCAATCCCGCGCTGAAGGATGCGAGTGAGCGCCGCATTCCATTGAAGCGCTGGGGCGAGATCGGGGAGATCGCGGAGGCGGCGGTGTTTCTCTGCTCGCCCGCGGCAAGCTATGTCACCGGCACGATCCTCGACGTCGACGGCGGCAGCAGCGTGGGCGACGCGGGCCGGATGGATATGGCAAAGGGGCTCGGCTGATCGGCGGCTCGGCGGCCGGCTCCACAGGGTAACCCGATGACGCTGTTCGAATCGATCTTCGCGTTCATCTCGATCGTCACCTCGCTGGCGCTCACCCATCTGATCGCCGGGGTGGTCAAGCTGGTCCGACACGCCGAACGCAGCCGAGTGTCGGTGATCCACGCCTGCTGGCTGTGGCTGGCGTTCGTGCTGGTGATCGGCAATTGGGCCGGTCTCATCGGGGTGCAGGAAGATCCGCATTGGCCGCCGCTGCGGATCATCCTGTGGCTGGTGGCGATGATCAGCCTCTACGCGTTCAGCGCGCTGGTGGTGCCTGACCCGCAGCCCGGCGAGACGATCGACCTGACTGCGTTCGAGCAGAGCGAAAGCCGGCGCTACATTGTCGCGCACAACCTCTTCGCGGTCTGCGCGCTGCTGCTGATCTTCGGGGTCCGCGGGTTCGATCCGGCAATGGTGCGAATAGCCGCGTTCCCGCTGGCGGCGCTCGCGCTGGGCGTTCTGGCGATGATCGCCGGGCCGCGCTGGCTGCGCGCAACCGTTTCCGTCCTGCTCGCGGCGAACGGCACCGTGATGACGTTGGGCCTGCTCGCCGCGCTCGATCGTTAGAGGCCCCGCCGACCGGTCAGAGATCCGGCAGCGCCTGCTCGGCGAAGCCCCAGCCGGCGAGCGCCTTGCTCTTCGCGCGCTCGAGCAGGGTGTCGGCGTCGAGGATCGAGAACTCGTGCGCCGAGGGGAAGTCCTGGAGCTCGTCCCACGACACCGGCACCGCCACCGGCGCGCCGGCGCGTGCGCGGGCGGAGTAGGGCAGCACCGCGGTCGCCCCGCGCTGGTTGCGCAAATAGTCGATGAAGATGCGGCCAACGCGCTTGGCCTTGCTCATGGTGGCGACGAAGCGGTCGGGCGCGGCCATGCTCATCGCTTCGGCGAAGCGCTTCGAGAAATCCTTGTGCGCCTCCCACGAATGGCCCGGGGTGAGCGGGATCACCACATGCACCCCCTTGCCGCCCGAGAGCATCGCGTAGCTCGCCAGGCCGAGGTCGGCGAGGTGGTCGCGGAACTCGGTCGCCGCGCGCTTGACGTCCTCGAAGTCGAGCCCTTCGTCGGGATCGAGGTCGATCACCATCCGGTCGGGCGCTTCGACCTCGCTCGCGCGCGAGCCCCACCCGTGGAACTCGATCGTGCCCATCTGCACGCAGGTGAGCAGGCCGGCGGCATCCTCGATGTAGAGGTAATCCTCGGTGCCGCCGTCCTTCTCGGTGATCGGCACCTGGTGAACATGCGCGCCGAAGGAGCCGGAATCGTGCTTCTGGAAGAAGCATTTCTTGCCCCGCCCCTGGGGGCAGCGGACGAGGCTGATCGGGCGGTCCGCGGCCCACGGCAGCATCAGCGGGGCGATCCTGGCGTAGTAGTCGGCGAGCTGGCCCTTGGTCTCGCCCGTCTCAGGGAAGATCACCCGGTCGCGGTTGGAGATCTTCACCTGGTCGGCGGGATCCTCAGCGGGCGTCTCCTGAGGCCGCTCGGGCTTGACCTCGGCCGCGTTCTTGTCGCCGCGCAGGCCCAGGAAGCTGCCGTGGCGCACGCTGCCGTCGGCGGTGAATTCGGCAAAGGCGACCTCGGCCACCAGCTCGGGCCTGACCCACATCACCCCGCGGCGGCTGACCCGGTCGACCTCGGCCGCGGGCTCGGCCTGCTCGATCCGGGCGAACCGCTCGGCGAGGTCGGCGAGCGTGTCCATGTCGAACCCGGTGCCGACGTTACCTTTGTATACCAGGTTGTTACCTTCGTGTTGCGCGAGGAGCAAACTGGAGAACGGCCGGCCCGCGGCGGTCGATTTCTTCCACCCGATGATCACGAACTCCTGCCGCCGGGTGCACTTGACCTTGACCCAGCTCTTGCTCCGCGTCGAGCGATATGGCGCGTCGATCACCTTCGAGATGATCCCCTCCTGGCCGGCGTCGCACATTGCCTTGAACAGCTTCTCGCCCGCGCCGATCACGTGATCGGCCACGTGGATCGGCGGCGCCGCCGCCTTGAGCAGCGCCTCGAGCCGCTCCTTGCGCTCGATGTTCGGCAGCCTGGCGAGGTCCTCGCCGTTGGCTTCGATCAGGTCGAACGCGTGAAAGGTCAGCTGGTCCTTCTTCGTCTGCGCCCCGTGCCCGCGCTTGAGCACGGCCTGGAGCGCGGAGAAGCTGGGGTTCCCATCGGCTCCGTAGGCGACGATCTCGCCGTCGATCAGGCACGGCGGCAGGTCGAGCGCGGCGATCGCTTCGACGAGCGGCGCGAACTTGTCGGTCCAGTCGAGCCCCTTGCGGGTATGGACCCGCACCGCGCCGCCCGCCGCCGCGATCAGCGCGCGATAGCCGTCGAACTTGATCTCGTGCATCCAGCGGTTGCCCGCAGGCACGGCGTCGACCAGCGTGGCGAGCTGCGGCTCGCGGAACTTGGGCGGCTGGCCCGAGACCTTGGTGCCTTTCTTCGCCACCCTCTTGGCGACCGCGCCGGTGTGCGTCCTGGCTTTTTCCATCTCGGCGGTAAACGCGTTGCCGCGCTTGCCCCGGAGCGAGTGGGCGCCGGCCTTGTCGGCCTCGATCTCGGCCATCGTGCGCCCCGTCAGCACGCTGGTGAGGGCGTGCTCGACCAGCGGGTCGCCTTCCTGGGCGAACGCGTCGGCGATCTTGCGCAAGAGCCAGTTGTCGCGCTTCTCGCCGGGGCGGCGCTTGAGGCGGATCAGCAGCCACTCGCCCTTCATCCGCTCGCCGTGGCAGACGAAGTGCAGGTGCCCTTTCTCGAGGTCGCGCCAGCTTTTGCCGGGCACCGGCTCCCAGGTGCCGCGGTCCCACAGCATCACCGTGCCGCCGCCGTATTCGCCCTTGGGGATCGTCCCCTCGAAGTCGCCGTAGGACAGCGGGTGGTCCTCGGTCTGCACCGCCAGCCGCTTGATCTCGGGATCGGGGCTCGGGCCCTTGGTCACCGCCCAGCTCTTGAGCACGCCGTCGGCCTCGAGCCGCAGGTCCCAGTGGAGCCGGGTGGCGTCGTGCTTCTGCACCACCAGCCGCCCGCCCTCCTGCCCGGCCGCGCTCCGGGCGCGTTTGCCCGCCGGTTCGGCCGTCTTCCTGAAGTCGCGCTTGCGGTTGTATTCGGCTAGGGGATCGCGGCTCATGTCGGCGAAACCTCATCGGGGAAAAACGTGTGCCCGACCACCGGCAGGGGGGTCGGCATCGCGTCGCCATCGAGGAAATGGACGAGGACCGGGGGGTTGAGTTCCATCAGGCGCGCTTCCGCGCCTTGGCGGGGGCGGCCGCCTTGCCCGCCGGAGCTTTCTTGGCGGGAGGCTTCTTGGCGGCCGGCTTCTTCACGCCGGTATCGTTGGCCGCTTTGCTGCCGACCGACTGCCTGAGCGCCGCCATCAGGTCGATCACGTTGGAGCCGCGCGCGGCCGGCTCCTCGACATCCTCGAGCACCTTCTTGCCCTTCGACTTGGCCTTCTTCTCGATCAGCCGCTTCAGGGCCTCGACGTAGCGGTCGTGGAACTCGCTGGCGTCGAACGGCGCGCTCTTCTGGTCGATCAGCGTGCCGGCAAGGTCGAGCATCGCCTTTTCGGGCTTGGTATCGGGAATGTCCTTGAAATAAGTCTGCGCGCGGCGGACCTCGTCCTCGTAGCGCAGCGTCTCCATCACGATCCCGCGGCCGCACGGCTTGAGGCTGACGAGCTGCTCGCGCCCGCGGACCGACAGCTGGCCGAGCGCGAGCTTCTTCTTCGCCCTCAGCGCCTCGCGCAGGACGATGTAGGCTTCTTCCGCGAGATCGTCCTGCGGGACGACGTAATAGGGCTTCTCGAAGTAGAACACGTCGATCTCGTTCGCGTCGACGAACTGCACGAGGTCGAGCGTGCGCTTGCTCTCGATCTTGGCGGCCTCGATCTCGTCCTCGTCGAGCAGCACGAAGTTGCCCTTCGACACCTCGTAGCCCTTGACGATCTCGTCGCGGTCGACCGGGCCGATGCCCTGGACGACCTTTTCGTAATTGATCGGCTTGCCGGTGGGCTCGTGGATCTGCCGGAAGCTGATCGAGGCCCCGGACTTGGTCGCCGGGTAGATTTCCACCGGGATCGAAACCAGCGCGAGCCGGATCTGCCCCTGCCAATAGGCGCGTGCCGCCATGACTATTTCCCCTTTTCTGCCCCTGTCCGACTCGCGGCGGGCGGAAACGTTTCCAAATGCGCGCAGCGGCCCTATCGCGCGGGCATGATCGCCCAGACCATCCAGCTCGCGCTCGCGCCGGTGTTCGTGCTGGTGGCGATCGGCAACATCATGAACCTGCTGTCGGCGCGGCTCGGCCGGGTGGTCGATCGCAGCCGCGCGCTGCAGGAACGCCACGCGGCGACCGAGGGCGCCGAGCACGACATGGTGGTGCGCGAGATTCGCATGGTCGACACCCGCATCCGCCTGATCGGCCGGGCGCTGCGGCTGCTCGTCGGCAGCGGCCTCGCGATCGGGCTCACCGTCGCGCTGCTGTTCCTCGAGGAGCTCGCCGGGGCCGATCTCCAGCGCGTGGCGGCGGGCACCTTCCTCCTCGCGGTGGGGCTGATGATGTGGGCGCTGGTGCTGTTCCTGCACGAAACCCAGGCCGCCTCCGCCGCGCTGCGCATCCCGGATGAGTACCTTGAGAAGGGGCGCAGTTTGTAAATTCGATCAGGAGGATCGCGGGGCCTCAGGTCAGCAGCTTCTGGCCCTGCTGCCTGATCGCGCCCGCGACCATCGGTTCGATGAAACTCAGCGCCGGCGGCAGGTCGACCTCGAGCACGACCTGTCCCGGCTCGAGATCGACGTGCGCGCGCAAGGACTGGCCCATCGCGGAGATGTCCATCGTCATGCGGTCCTCGCTCGGCCAGGCGGTGGCGACCCCGCCGCCGCCCGGGATCGCCTCGCCGATCGTGTGGCTCTTGGCCTTCAGCCGCTCGCGCACGGTGTCGTTGTCGAGCTTGTGGGGGATGGCGACGCGCATCAGGCGGGGTCCTTGCTGGGGCTCTCGAGCGCGCCGTCCGCGCCGTACTTGTAGTCGAGATAGCGGGTCTTGACCGCGAGGTCGTCGAGCGAGCCTTCGGCGAGCTGGCGGGTGACCCGGTCGATCTCGTCGCTGATCTTGCCGAGGCCGCCCGCGAGCTGCTCGTCGGGCGAGGCGCCGCCGCGCGCTTCGCGGCGCAAGTGCTGCGGGATGCGGCGGTAGCTGTCGACCATCTCGGGCAAGGTGTCGCCGACCAGCGCGCGCACCTCGCGCGCGGCCGGATGAGCGGGGTCGATCCCTTCGAGCTGGAGGCCCAGCGCGTCGAGCTGGACCCCGATGCGGCCGACCATGTCGGCGGCCGGCGCGGGCAGCGCGGGGCGCTGCGCCTCGAGCCACAGCTCGGTGCGCCCGACGAGCTGGCGCGCGTCGGCGGTCCTGGCGAGATCGGCGCGCTGCGGCACCTTCATCCGCGGATACTGGCCGAGCACGAACACCGCCACCACGCTGGCGACGATCAGCGCCATCACCCCCATGAAGCCGATCCCGCCCGCGATCGTGCCGACGATGCCGCTCAAGACCCACAGCGCGGCGAGCGCGAGCGCGATGTTGCGCAGCTTCTTGCCCAGGTGCCGTTGCCTGATGCGCTGCGAGCCGCGCCCGATCGACTTCGCCGGCCGGTGATACCCGCCGCTGCGCTGGACCTGCAGGCTGCGCCCGGCATCGATCATGATTCGCTGCGAATCGCGGGTGCTGTCGGCGGCCACCGCGGCGGTCCTCAGCTCTCGACCGTCAGCAGGCGCGATTCGCTGACCGAGGCGGCGGCCTTCGCCTGGCCTTCGGCGCGGGCGATGTAGCCTTTCGACTTCTCGACCTCGGACGACAGCGTCTCGACCGTCTGCTTCATGCTGTCGAGCGCGCGCAGCTTGAACGCGTCGACCTCGTCCATCGTGTCGTAGATGTTCTGGAACGCGCGCTGGAGCGTCTCCATCGGGATCGTGCTCGATGCCGCCTGCTCGTGAATCCGCCCGGTCTGCTCGCGCAGCAGCGTCGAGGTGCTGTCGATGATATTCGCGGTGGTGGTGTTCAATGCGGTGATCTGGTTGAGCACCAGCCGCTGGTTGGTCATCGCCTCGGCCACCGTCACCGCGGTGCGCAGCGCGCCGACGGTGGTGGTGCTCGCGCGGTCTACGCCCTTGACCAGCTCGACGTTGTTCTTCTTGACGAGGTCGAGGCTGAGATAGCCCTGCACGCTCACCGCCATCTGGGTCAGCAGGTCCTGGGTGCGCTGGCGGACGTAGAACAGCGCGGTCTCGCGGATCGCCTTGGCCTTGGCCGGGTCGGTCGCGTCGAGCTCGGCGGCCTTGTCCTCGAGCTTGGCGTCGAGCACCCTGGAGATGTGGATCATCTGCTCGAGGTTGCCCATCGCCTCCCACAGCTTCTGCCGCTCGACGTCGATCGCGGCGTTGTCCATCAGCAGCTCGTCCTTGCCGCTGGCGAGGTTGCCGAGGATCGACTGGATGTGCGTCTGCGCGCTCTGGTAGCTGCGGAAGTAGTTGGTCAGCTTGTTGCCGAAGGGGATGATCCCGAGGAACTTGCGCGTGCCGCTCTTCGCCCCGCGGCGCCCGGGGTCGAGATCCTCGACCACGCGGCGCAGCTCGGCGAGGTTGGCGCCGACGCCCTCGTCCTTGTCCATCGCCCGCACCGGCCGGTCGAGGAAGCGGTTCGACATTCCCGCGGCCGCCATGATCTCCTTGCGGCCCATGTTGGTGAGCTGGTCGACCTTCTTGCCGAACTCAGGCGAGTTGGCGTCCTGCGCGACCAGATCGGCTACGAACGCGTCGGCCTTCTCCTCGAGCTTCGATTTCTTCTCGTCGGCGATCGGCACCAGGCCGGCCGCCTTCTCGGCCGAGACCGCCGGCACGGGACCGGGCGGGGTGAGCTCGAACTCGGTTGCGGTCTGGGTTGTGGTCTGATTGCTCGTGGCCATCGTGTCGTCCTGGTTCGGGCTCTTCCAGCGGTCCCCACTGTATTAGGTGGACAAGACACGCGGTTCAAGGGCGAGGGTGCCGCAAGTGGGGCTGGCGGGGAAGCACCAAACGGCGGCGCGTCGCCAAAGGTTACACAAAGTATACGCCAAAACTTCGCTCGCCACCGAGCTGGCTCGGTCCGGAGACCCGATCGCCCGATTCGGTCGGTTAGATCACGAAAGCAGCGGTGTAGGAAAGCGATTCCGGCTTGCAGATCGGATTGGCGATCGGATCAGGCCGCCTCGAGCAGCTTGATCGGCTCGATCTCGCCGGCGAGGTAGAGCCGCTTGGCCTTGGCGCGGCTCAATTTGCCCGAGCTGGTGCGCGGCAGGGTGCGCGGGGGGACCAGCTCGACGACGCAGTTCATCCCGGTGATCGAGCGGACCTTGTCGCGGATCTGGTCGTGCAGCCGCACCCGCTCCTCGGGGTCGGACACGCGGCAGTGAACCAGCACCGCGGGGACTTCCTCGCCGTTCCCGTCCTCGACCGAGAACGCGGCGATGTCGCCGTGGTTGAAGCCGGGCAGCTGCTCGACCGCCCACTCGATGTCCTGCGGCCAGTGGTTCTTGCCGTTGATGATGATCATGTCCTTCGCCCGGCCGACGATGAACAGGTAGCCTTCGTGCATGTAGCCCATGTCGCCGGTGTCGAGCCAGCCGCCCACCAGGCAGTCGCGCGTCGCCTCCTCGTTGCGGAAGTACGAGTGCATCACGCTGACCCCGCGGCACCAGACTTTGCCGATCTGATGGTCGCCCTTGACCTGCCCCGCCTCTCCGCGGATTTCGACCTCCATGCCCGGGAGCGGCTTGCCGCAGTTGACGATCGCGCGGTAGCGCGCCGGGCGGCTGAGGTCGCGCGGGCTGCCCGACAGGCGCTCTTCCTCGACCAGCTCGACGCGAATGCCTTCGCCTGGCGGCATCACGGTGACCGCCAGGGTGGCTTCCGCGAGGCCGTAGCTGGGGGTGAACGCGCTCGCGCGGAAGCCGGCTTCGGCGAAGGCGTTGACGAAGCACTGCATCACGTCGGGACGGATCATGTCGGCCCCGTTCCCCGCGGTGCGCCAGCGCGACAGATCGAACCGCTGCGCGACGTGGCTCTGGCTCGAGATGCGCCGCGCGCAGATGTCGTAGCCGAAGGTCGGCGAATAGCTCAGCGTGTTGCCCCGGTTGCGGCTGATTAGATCGAGCCACGCGAGCGGGCGGCGCGCGAAATGCTCTGTCTTGAGATAGTCGCAGCTCACCTGGTTGGCGATCGGCGAGAGGAGGCAGCCGACGAGGCCCATGTCGTGATACCACGGGAGCCAGCTCACCACCCGGTCGTTCGAGCCGAGATCGACCCCGGTCGCGTGGCCGTAGAGGTTGTGCAGCAGCGCGCGGTGAGTCACCGCAACGCCGGTCGGGAAACGGGTCGAGCCCGACGAATACTGGAGGTAGCAGATATCGTCCGGCCGGGTCTCGGGCAGCTCGGCCGCGGGAGCGTCGGTCGCGGCGAACTCTTCCCAGCCGACCCCGGCGCAGCCCTGCCGCTCGGCCGCGGCCTGCGCCATCTCGCCGATCTCGGCCGGATAGATGAGGATCGCGGGGTCCGAGCTTTCGAGCTGCACCGCGAGCTGGTCGATGTAGCTGTCCTTGCCGCCGAAGGTGGTCGGCAGCGGCAGCGGCACCGGCCAG
>JBHWTG010000006.1:0-4760 GCA_043427735.1 Tsuneonella sp.
CTACTGGTCCGGCTGGCGATCGCCTGAACCGGCCGGCCGGTGCGCTGGGCGAGGATGGCCGCGATCGGTGCCAAGTCGGCCTCCAGCGCGGCGCCCGCCTGTCCGCCGACCGGCATTGGATAGAGGATCGTCGCGCCGAGCGAGACGCCCGCAGCGGTCGCAGCGGCGCGGCGGGCGAGTTCGGGCGCCTGGGTCGCGGCCCAGATTTCGAGCAGGCCGTCTTTAAGCCGGGCGGTGGCGCCCGGCGGTTCGAGATCGGCATGAAGCTGCGCGGCGGCGGTGTAGGTGGCAGCGAGCGGGCGGGCGCCGGCAAAGGCGCCGTCGATGTCGCCGACGCTGTGCAGCGTCTCGACATCATCGCCGCCGAGCGCCGCGTCGAGTGCAGCGGCGATGGCTTCGTCATTGCCGCCGGCGGGGCCGAGCACCCGGACCTGCGTGGCGGCAAGGGCTTGCTCGGCCGCCCACCAGGTGTCCGCCAGCGCCGCGACCCAGCCGTCCCCGCGCTCGAAGCGAACACCGCGGGGCGGCGTGCCTTCGATTCTGATGCTGCCAGCACCGGCGCGGCGGACGGCGGCGTGGAGCAGGCCAAGCAAGCGGACGTCGCCGGCAAAGCGCAGGCGTCCTTCTGCTTTCGGAAGGGCGTCGAGACGGGCGAGCGGCTTACCGATCAGTTCGCCCTGACGGGGACGAAGCGTGATCTCACGGTTCGGGAGAGGGCGTGCAGCGGCACCCTCCGCCAAGGCCGCGAAGGAAAGCGCCCTGCCTTCGTGGCGGACAAAGCCGCCAGCGGTGTCGCATTCCGCCGCATCGACCTTCCACCGGCTCGCGGCTTCGGCGATCAGAAGGTGGCGGGCCGCCGCCGCGGCGAGTCGCATCGGCCGCTCCATCGCCCGGACCGAAGTCGCGCCGGCAGTGATTCGCAGCAGGCCGGGGTCTGGCGCATTCGGCCAAGCCCCCGCGTTCGCCAGCCACCCTTCCGCCTCGGCGAGGCTATTACCCCACTCGCTCCCCGAGCGCGCAGGGGCGATGCCGATGCTTTCCCATGCAGCGCCGAGTTCGTCGGCGGCAATCTGAGCGAGACCGGTCCAGATACCCTGGCCTGTCTCGACCTGCGGGATAGCGACGGTGATCTGCCCGTCGCGCCCGATCAGCAGCCCGGGACCGAGCGCCAGCGCATCTTTGGTCGGCGCAAGGCTCGCGCGGTCGTCCCGTGGCCACAGGCTCCAAGCGACCGCCAGCCCGGCCGCCGCACCGGTGCCGACCAGCAGGGTGCGGCGGGAAAGCTTCAAAACGCGTATTGGGCCTTGAGCGCCACGCGGTCGATCTTGCCGGTGCCAAGGCGCGGCAGCGCTTCAGCGGCGAAAATGAAGCGCGCCGGCACCTTGAACGAAGCGAGGCGCGGTTCGAGAAAAGCGCGCAAGGTTTCCTCGGTAAGGTCGCTGCCTTCGGTGGGGACAATTACCGCGATCGGCACTTCGCCCAGCCGCTCGTCGGGCGCGCCGAACACGGCCGCCTCGGCCACCTTGTCGCAGGCATAGACGGCAGCTTCGACCTCGGCCGAGCTGATGTTTTCCCCACCGCGGATGATGATGTCCTTTTTGCGATCGACGATGAACAGATAGCCGTCCTCGTCGAGATAGCCGATGTCGCCGGTCTTGAAGAAACCGTCGGCGGTATAGGCCGCGACCGTGGCTTGGGGGTTCTTCCAATAGCCCTTGATATTGGCGGCGGAGCGGATGCCGACTTCGCCGATCTCGCCGGTGGTCAGATGCGCATCGCCGGCACCGAGGATGGCGATGTCGACATAGGGCAGCGCCCGGCCGGTCGACGCGGGCTTGTCGAGGTAATTGCCCCAATAATTGCCGCAGCCGACCGCATTGGTTTCGGTCAGGCCATAGCCAAGCGCGGGCTGGGCGGTTTCGAAGCTGTCCTTCAATCGCTGGACATGGGCGACCGGGCGCGGGGCGCCGCCGGCTGCAATGTCGGTCAGGGTCGACAGGTCGAAGCGGTCGCGATCGGGGTGCGCCATCATCTCGAGACTCATCGTCGGCACGCCCACGAAATAGGTGATCTTTTCCTGCTCGATCAGCCGCAGCGCTTCGCCCGCGTCCCACTTGGGCATCAGCACCATGCCGCGCCCGATGACAAAGCTGTTCAGGAGCACCGGCACCTCGCCGGTGACATGGAACAGCGGCACGTTGAGCAAGGTCTTGGGCGGATATTTAGGCGGGTTGCCGGTGCTCTGCATGATACCCAGCAGGCACATGATGCTGGTCGCATAGGTATAAACGCCCTGCGCCACCGCCATGTGGGTCGACAGCGCGCCCTTGGCCCCGCCGGTCGAGCCCGAGGTAAAGAGGATGGTGGCGTCGTCCTCGGGCGCAATCGCCGGGAGCTCTGCCTCGCTGATTGCGCCGCCGGTCAGCGGCGCCAGCGCGTCTGCGATCGGGCGTTCGATCGGTAGCGCGATCATCGGCCACGGTCCGCAGGCGGCAGCGATGCGCTTGGCGCGCGGTTCGTCGGCGATGATCAGCTTGGGTTCGGTGAGGTCGAGCGCGTGGCTCATCTCCGCGCTTTGCCACCAGCCGTTGAGAAGAGTGGAAATACCGCCCGCCTTGAGGATCGCCATGTGCGCGACGATCCAGCTTGGGCAATTGCGCATGGCGATGCCGACGCGGTCGCCCTTGGCGATACCGTGGCGGGCAATCAGCGCGCGGGCGAGGTCGTCCGAAATGCGGTCGAGGTCGGCGAAGGTCAGCCGTTCCTCGCCAGTGATGACCGCTTCCACCGCGCCGTTCAACGCGCAGAAGGTCTTGAAGAAGGCCGGCATGTTTGGCGGAAAATTGGCGACGATGCGGCGGCCCTCGCCGTCCTCCTCGACCACAATTCGACCCCCCGGCCCGGTAACCGCCGCAAACACGGCGTCATAGCGTTGGTCGAGCTCGGTCGGCATGGGTCACGCGTCTCCTTGGCCTTTGCTTGGCTCCTCCTTATGAGACCTCGGGTCCAGGAGGAAAGACCAGTAATGAACCTGATGGTGGCGGCGATCGACTTCACGAGCCTCGGGCTCGACCCCGTCGCGCTTAACCTCGGATTTTTCGAGCTGAGGTGGTACAGCCTCGCTTACCTGGCCGGCATCTTCCTCGGCTATTGGTATCTCCTAAAGCTGATCGCGCAGCCCGGCGCCCCGATGGCCCGGCGCCATGCCGACGATCTTGTCTTTTATGCGTCGCTTGGCGTGATTCTCGGTGGGCGGCTTGGCTACGTGCTGTTCTACCGGCCGGAATTCTATCTCGAGAACCCGCTGGAGATCATCAAGCTGTGGGACGGGGGCATGAGCTTCCACGGCGGGGTGCTGGGGACCAGCGTCGGGATTATCTATCTGGCGTGGAAGGAGAAGCTGCAATGGCTTCGGATCCACGATTATGTCGCCTGCGTGGTGCCGATTGGCCTCTTCACCGGGCGGCTGGCGAACTTCGTCAACGCCGAGCTGTGGGGCGCGCCGACGGACGTGCCGTGGGCGGTGCGTTTTCCCGAGGTCATCGCGGGCGTCGTGACACTGGGGCCACCGCGCCATCCGAGCCAGCTCTATGAAGCCGCGCTCGAAGGCCTGGTGCTGTTGGCGATTCTGGCCGTCATGTTCTGGCGGACCCGGGCGCGCTACCAGCCAGGAATGCTCGTCGGAGCGTTCCTGTTCGTCTACGGCGTCTTCCGCTTCGGGGTGGAATTCATCCGCGAGCCCGACGATCACTTGCGCGAATTCGCGGCGGCGACTGGGCTTCACATGGGCCAGTGGCTGTGCGTGCCGATGATCCTTGGCGGGCTGTATCTGATGGCGACGGCCAAGAGGCGGCGGCAGCGGGTCGAGAGCATCGCCGGGCAGGAGAGCGTCGCCTGACGCCTTTTGCCCGAGCCTTGATGGAGCGGCTGCGCAGCGACGGGCCGCTCAGCGTCGAGGCCTATATGGAGGCCTGCAACGCTTATTATTACGCGACGCGCGATCCCTTGGGCGCCGCGGGCGATTTCACCACCGCGCCCGAGATCAGCCAGATGTTCGGCGAGATGGTCGGCGCGGCGCTGACCGACGTCTGGCGTCGGGCCGGAGCGCCGGCGAACGTGCGTTATGTCGAGCTTGGGCCGGGTCGCGGCACGCTGGCGCGCGATGCGCTGCGAGTGATGCGATCGGCCGGGCTGACGCCGCCAGTGCATCTGGTTGAGACCAGTCCGACCCTTCGCGCGGCGCAATCGGCGCTACTGGGTGAGGTCACGCATCACGACGGCATCGGCGATCTTCCCGGCGACGGGCCGCTGCTGATCGTCGCCAACGAGTTTCTCGACGCGCTGCCGATCCGCCAGCATGTCGGTGGGGTCGAGCGACACGTCGAATGGATCGGCGACGGCCTCGCCTTCGACCGCGACGGGGAGGTGGTCGAAAGCTCGCCTGCCCGCGACGAGGCGGTGCGGGCGCTTGCCGAATCGTTGGTAGCGCTGGGCGGGGTGGCGCTGGTGATCGATTATGGCCACGAGCGCAGCGCGCCGGGCGATACGCTGCAAGCGGTGCGCGGGCATCGGTTTGCACCGGTGCTGGCCGATCCGGGCGAAAACGATCTTACCAGCCACGTCGATTTTCAGCGCGTGGGCGAGATCGCCGGGGAGGCGGGCGCCTTCGTCGCCGGGCCGGCGGCGCAGGGCGCGTGGCTCGAGCGGCTCGGCATCCAGGCGCGGGCGCGGGCGCTCGCCAATGCGTCGCCGGGCACTAC
>JBHWTG010000007.1:0-16284 GCA_043427735.1 Tsuneonella sp.
CCGGGACCGGGGCGGAATGGGTGCGGCTGATCGTCGCGCAGGCCCCCTTCTTCGTGTTCATCACCTACACCCAGGGCCTGTTGAAATGGACCTTCCGGCGCGGGGCGTTCCTGTTCGTCACCGTCGGTTCGACCGCGGCCACCGTCATCGCGCTGGTGGCGGTGCTCGCCATGGGGGAACTGACGCTGTCGGGCGTGTTCCAGGTCTACCTGTGGACCCGGGCGGCCTTCGGGCTCATCGGCCTGTGGCTCGTGCGCGACATGTTCGCGGTCCCCGCCGGGCTCGGCCGGCTGCGCGTGCTGCTGCCGTTCGCCATCCCGTTCGCCGCGATCTGCATGCTGAGCGCGTTCCTGCCCGCGCTCGAGCGGCTGCTGGTCGGCGGCATGCTCGGCGCGGCCGCGCTCGGATACTTCGCCGCCGGGGCCAAGGTGGCGATGCTGATCAACCTGCCGATCAGCGCGCTCGAGATGTCGTGGGGGCCGTTCTCGCTCGTGCTGCGGGACGAGCACGACGCGCACCATTCGTTCAATGCCGCACTGAAAGTGGTCAGCGCGGCGCTGTTCGGCGCGGTGCTGCTGTTCACCGGCCTGGGCGATTTCGTCGTTCGCCTCCTCGGGTCGGAGCGATACGAGGGGGCCGGGGTGGTGGTGTTCGCGCTGTGCATGGGCATGGCGCTGCAGGGCATCGCTTCGCTCACCACGGTCGGCATCGTGTTCGCGCTCAAGTCGTATCTGAAGATCTATAGCCACATCGTGCTGGTGGCGACCGCGATCGTCGCCATCCCGGTGCTCGCCTCGCTGTTCGGGATCGCGGGGGCGGCGTGGGGAAGCATGCTGGCGATGCTGGCGAAGCTGGTGTTCGAGACCTGGCTGGCGCAGCGGGCGCAGCGGATCGAGTGGGATTTCCGCGGCCCGATCGTGCTCGGTCTGGTGACGCTGGGGGTTGGTGTCTTGGCGCAAGTCAGTTACGGCGCCGCGATGATCGCCGGTTTCTCGCTCGTGCCGCTTGCCGCCCTGCCGGTGTTTGCGGTGGTCGCCTGGCGGGTCGTCCTGTCTCCGGCCGAGCGAGCGATGGCGAGCACCGCGCTCGCGGGCGCCTGGATGCGCCTGCGCGGCGCGTCCGCGGAAGCCTGACGCCCAGCTCGGCGCTATTTCCGGGACCACACCATCGTGCTCGAGAGCGGTCTGCCCATCGTGTTTCTGACGGTCGCCGCGTGGCTGCTGTCGCGGCGCGCCGACGATCCGCACTATTCGCTGGCGATGACCCTGTACGGCTTCCTGCTCGGCGTGGGGATCGCGATCACGCTCGACGCCAGCGCGGTCACCGGCGATTTCAGCTCGCCGTATCTCAATGGAAGCGACGGCGAGGGATATTTCGTCCAGGCGCACATCCTCGCCCAGGCAGGCATTCTCGATTACCAGACACTGATCCGCTCCAATTACCTGGGTTACCAGATTCTGCTGGCGGTGATGTTCGCGGTGTTCTCGCCGAGCCTGATGGTCGGGCTGCTGACCAATTCGCTGATGCTGCTGGGCGCGCTCGCCTGCGTGCACCGCGCGACATTCATCCTCACCAGGGACCACAAGCCCGCGCTGTTCGCGGTCGTCGCCTTCATGCTGACGACCGCGCACGTCTATTATGCGCTGGTGCTGCTCAAGGAGCCGGCCTTGCTGCTGGCGCTGGCGCTGGTGCTGCTGTCGCTGGCGAAGATCTACCAGGAGGACCGCCTGGGGCTGCGCCCGCTGCTCTACGCCGCGATTGCGCTCGCCATCCTCATCTCGATGCGGGCGACGCTGTTGCTGTTCCTGGCCCTGTTGCTGGTGCTTGTCGGCAGAAAGCTTGCGCAGCGGCGCGCCTCCGGGGTGGTGATCGTGGCGGCGCTCGCGGTCCTCGCGGCGCCGTTTGCGGTCAATTTCTCTGTCTATACGCTCGACGCCGCGTTCGTGATCGATACCGTCACCGCGAACACCGTGGTGCTCGACCGCTTCGGCGAGGGCGACCTCGATCTCAGCGGCATCGCGGGGACGGCGGGCAATTTCTTCCTCAGCCAGCCGTTTTACTACAAGCTTTTGCTGTTCCCCCTCCCCACCGCAGTGCAGGCGGTCCTCCCGTTCGATGTGTGGAACATGCAATTCCTGACCGACTACGCACCCACGTTCTTCTATCGCAACCTCAACGCCCTGTGGCTCGGCATCGTCCTGCCGTGGGTGCTCTACACCCTGCTCTCGGTCCGCCGGATCGGCGCCCCGCTGATCGCGCATTTTTTCGTCGCAGGCGTTGCCTACTTCGTCTTCATCGCGATCATCTATGGCGGCCTGATCCCGCGTTATGCGAGCACCGCGCTGGTCTTCGTGTACCCGGCCATCGGCTACTGGTGGGCGCGCAGAGCCGAAGACCCGGCGGTGCGGGCGACGACCGGGCAGTTCTTTCTCCTCTACTACGTCGTCGCGGTCGTCGCGATCGTATCGTACGCCGCGTTGCGCTTCCTGCGCGGCTGACCGGAGATGGGCGTGCGACCGTTTCGTGTTCTGGTGGTCGGCAACGGCCCGTCGGGCCTGGCGGCCGACGGCTCGGTGCACGTCGATCGCAGCGGCGGCCAGTTGATGGAGCAGCTGGCGGAGCACGCCGAGGTCACCTTCGCCCAGCCGGTGGAACGGGTCGAAACCTCGCTCAATTACTATGGCCATGTCCTGTCCGCCCGGATCAGGCCCCTGCTGCTCGACCGGCGCAGGGTCGGCGCTGCGTTGTCCGGGAGCTGGGCGCTGGTCGTGGCTCTCGCGCGTGCGGATTTCGTCTACCTGTTCTATCCCGGGACCCTGCCGCGCCTGGTCGGACGTCTGTGCCTGCTGGCGGGCAAGGCCTACGGCATGTTCCTGCGCGGGAGCCAGTTCGACGCGCGCGCCGATGCCAGGCTGATCGCGCGGGCGCAATTCGTGCAGTGCGTTTCGCAAGCTCTCGCCGACACCGTGGCCACGCACAATCCGCGCGCCGCCCTCGTCCGCTCGGCGCAGGATCTTCGCGCAGAAGACGCCTGGCTGCGGCCCCCCGCGCAGCACGGGCAAACCAGCCTGCGCCTGCTCTACGTGGGCCGGATCGACGAGGAGAAGGGGGTGCCGGAGCTGCTCGAGGCCGCGCGCATCCTGCATGCGCAAGGCGCGGCGTTCGAACTTACGCTCGTCGGCTTCGGCCGGCTCGGCGAGCGGGTCGAACGCCAGCTCGCAGACGAGCCGACGTTGCCGGTCTCCTATCCGGGCGCGATCGACGACCGCATGGAAGTGATGCGGCTGTTCCGGCAGGCCGACGTCTTCGTGCTGCCTTCGCACCACGAAGGGTTCGCCCGCGTGCTCTACGAAGCTATGCTGCAATCGTGCACGATCGTATCGACGATGGTGGGCGGGATTCCCGCCGTCCTCCGCGACGAAGTGAACTGCCTCGCGATCCCCGTCGGGGACGCCCAGGCGATCGCGGCGGCGATCCGCCGGCTTGCGCAGGACCCGAGCTTGCGGAGCAGGTTGGCCGAGAATGGCTACAGCACGGTGATGGAGACGATCGCGCGCGTGCCGCTTCACGCCGACGCTCTATTGGCGCGCCTGAAGGTGAAAACGCCCGCCGGCCCCGGTCCCGCTGGAGGTCCGGCCCCCGCCATGCCCGTGCGAAGGCGCTGATTCGATATGGCGAAAATCCTTCTCAGTGGGTTGTCGGCGCGGCGCGGCGGGGGGCAGACTTATCTGCGGCGGCTGGTGAGCCACTTTCCGGACGATCCCCGGCACGAGCTGACCATCCTTTCCGCCGAGCCCATCCCGGGGCTGGTGGCGGAGGGCAACGTCCATTGGGAGCGCGCGCCTCAGTGGACCGCGCGGCCGATCCTGCGTTTTCTGTTCGGGGCGATCTACTTCCGGTTCCTGTGGGACCGGCGCCACGATTTCGATGCCGCCTATTTCGCGGGCGGCAGCTTCGACATGGCGCTGCCTCGCCGAACGGCGAGGGTCGTGGCGTTCCAGAACATGCTCCCGTTCGATTTCGAAGCCAGGCGGCGCTACCATTGGGGATGGAATCGTTTCCGCCACTGGCTGCTGCGGTATGTCCAGGGTTGGGCCTTCCGGCGCGCCGACCTGGTTGTGTTCATTTCGCAATACGCCCGCGAGGTGATCGACGCGATGGTCCCGGGCCGCCGCGGACAGTCTGTTGTGATCCCCCACGGCGCCCAGAACACCGCGACGCCGCTCGAGCCGACGATCGCGGAGCGGCTGCCCCAACGGTTCGTGCTCTATCTCTCGATCCTTGAACCTTACAAGGCGCACGTCGAACTGGTCAAAGCGTGGAAAATGCTGCGCGATGGCGGGCCGCGGAGCGAAAAGCTCGTCCTAGCCGGCCCGGCGCAAGGGCCCTATGCCGACAAAACGCGCGCGACGATCGCGGGCTGCGGCCTGGCCGAAGAGGTCATCCTGCTCGGCGCGGTGCCGCACGACCAGATAACCGACCTCGCCCGCCGCGCGTCGCTCAACGTGTTCCTGTCCTCGTGCGAGAACTGCCCCAACATCCTGCTCGAGATGCTCAAGGCCGAGGTTCCCCTGCTCGTCTCCGACCGCCAGCCGATGCCCGAGCTCGGCGGGCCGGAACTCGCGTATGTCGATCCGTACGACGTTCCCGCAGTCGCCGCGGCGCTCGCGCGCCTGCTCGACGATTCGGCAGCGCGCGCGCGGCTGGCCGAGGCGGCAGCGGAGCGCGCCAAGCTCTACGATTGGCGGGTCACGGCGAGCCGCACCTGGCAGGCCATTCTCGCCTGTGCCGAGGCGCGCTGACTTCGCAAGGCACGGCTCGAGACACTTGCCCGGGCAACGTCGCGGCCGTAAGTGGCGAGCACCCGGGCGCGTCGTTTCCCGGCTCTCTCCCCCACCCAAATATCGAGCGCGAAGCCCCCTTCCATGTTCAAAGATAAGACCTTGCTCATCACCGGCGGAACGGGTTCCTTCGGCAACGCGGCGGCGCGCCGTTTCCTGCAATCCGACATCGGCGAGATCCGCATCCTATCGCGCGACGAAAAAAAGCAGGACGACATGCGCAAGGAATACGGCGACGCGCGCCTGCGGTTCTACCTGGGCGACGTGCGCGACGAGCGCAGCGTGACCGACGCGATGAGCGGGGTCGACTATTGCTTCCACGCCGCGGCGCTGAAGCAGGTGCCCAGTTGCGAGTTTTATCCGCTGCAGGCGGTCAAGACGAATATCATGGGCACCGAGAACGTGCTGTCGGCGGCGGTCACGCACGAGGTCAAGCGGGTGGTGTGCCTGTCGACCGACAAGGCGGTCTATCCGATCAACGCCATGGGCATGAGCAAGGCGCTGATGGAGAAGGTGATGGTCGCCAAGTCGCGCCTGCTCGACGGGACCCGCCAGGTGATGTGCGGCACCCGCTACGGCAACGTCATGGCCTCGCGCGGGTCGGTCATTCCGCTGTTCGTACAGCAGATCCGCTCGGGCGCCCCGATCACGATCACCGATCCGGCGATGACCCGGTTCATGATGTCGCTCGAATCAGCCGTCGAACTTGTGCTCCATGCGTTCGAGCACGGATCGAACGGCGACATCTTCGTGCAAAAGGCACCGGCTTCGACCGTCGCCGACGTGGCCGAGGCGATCCGCCAGCTGCTCGGCGCGCCGGATCATCCGATCAACGTCATCGGCACGCGTCACGGGGAAAAGCTTTACGAGACGCTGCTCACCCGCGAGGAGATGGTCGGCGCCGAGGATCAGGGCGATTACTACCGCATCCTGCCCGACTTGCGCGATCTCAACTATTCGAAGTTCTTCGAGGAAGGGGAGCGCAGCATCAGCGAGGCCGCCGACTACACCTCGCACAACACCACGCGGCTCGACGTCGAGGGGACCAAGCGGCTCCTCATGACGATCCCCTATATGCGGTCGGTCGTGTCCGGAGATTCCGCCGCGCCCGAGGAATAGGCCGGCCATGCAGAGCGCAGGGCTCATGGCCGACAACGCCAGCAGCATCGCGGGCTCCCGGCTGCGCCTGCTCCTGGTGACGCAGCACTTCTGGCCGGAAAGCTTTCGCATCAACAGCTTCGCCGAGTCGCTGACGGAGGCCGGCGCCGAGGTGACCGTGCTCACCGGCCAGCCCAACTATCCCGAGGGCCGCGTCTTTGCCGGATATCGAGCGAGCTCGATCCGGCGCGAGAGCGGGGCTGGCGGCATCGACATCGTGCGGGTGCCGCTCATCCCGCGCGGGCGGGCGGGACACGTGCGACTGGCGGCGAACTACCTGTCGTTCATCGCATCGGCCGGCCTGCTGGGCCCATTGCTGCTGCGCCGCCGGCGGTTCGACGCGATCCTGGTTTACGGGACTTCGCCGATCTTCCAGGCGTTCGCCGCCTGGCCGCTGCGCACCTTGAAGCGTGCTCCGCTCGCGGTGTGGGTGCAGGATCTGTGGCCCAACGTGCTGGCCGGCACCGGCTACGTCCGCAATCGCCGCCTGCTTGTGCTGGTCGGGCGGGCGGTGGAGTTCCTGTACCGCCGGAGCGATCTGCTGCTCGGCCAGTCCCCGGCGTTCGTCGAGGCGATCCGTCCGCTGGCAGGCGCGACCCCGGTCGAATACCTGCCCAACCCGGGCGATCCCGCCCGTGCCGGTCCGCCGGCCGCGGCAGACGCGTTTCCGCTGGCCGCAGGGTTCAACCTGGTGTTCGCGGGCAACCTCGGCCGCGCGCAGGCGCTCGATACGGTGGTCGAAGCGGCCGAAATCCTGCGGTCGCGTTCCGACATCACGATCTGGCTGTTCGGATCCGGGGCGATGGCCGGCGAGCTCGCCGAGGCGGTTCGCGAGAAGAAGCTGGCCAACGTTCGTTTGTCCGGCCGGGTCGCGCCCGAAGAGGTCGGCCCGATCCTGGTGCAGGCCGACGCCGCGCTGCTGACGCTGGTCGATGATCCGGTCGTGGCCAAGACGGTTCCGAGCAAGCTGCAGACTTACCTGGCTGCGGCGGTGCCGGTGGTCGTGGCGGCCGGCGGAGAGGCTGCGCGGATCGCCGGCGAGGCGGGCGTGGGCACGATCGCTCCCCCCGGCGACCCCCGTGCGCTTGCCGCGGCGATCGCGGCGATGGCGGACTTGCCTGCGGCCGAGCGCGCCGCCATGGGCAAGCGCGCCGAGCGCTATTATGCGGAGCATTTCGAGCCGCATACGCTGGCCGACTGGCTGGTCGCGCGGCTGCGGCGGCTGGCGGCCGACACTGGGGATGGGAAGCGCGAGTGAGCGAGAGCACGATACTGGTGGTCGGCGCGACGGGCCTTCTGGGCAACGCGTTCGCCGGGCTGTTCGCGCGCTCGCCGGGGTTCCGCACGGTCGGGGCGGTGCGCTCGCTCTCGACCGCCAGGCCGCTCGCGCATCTGGACGTTCAGCTGATAGGCGGCCTTGATGCCGAAAACCCGGACAGCCTCGCGCGGATCATGGCCGCCGCAAACCCCGACGTGGTGGTCAACTGCGTCGGCCTGATCAAGCAGGCAGGCGACGCGAAGAGCGTGATGGCGGCGGTGCCGATCAACACCCTGCTGCCGCACCGGCTGGCGGAGCTGTGCCGGATCGCCGGGGCACGGCTGGTGCACGTCAGCACCGATTGCGTGTTCAGCGGCGCAAAAGGCAATTACCGCGAGGACGACGCCAGCGATGCCGACGACGTCTACGGTCGCAGCAAGCTGCTGGGCGAGCTGCACGATCCGCCCGCGATCACCTTGCGCACCTCGATCATCGGGCACGAGCTGCGCGGCGGCGCGAGCCTGCTCGAATGGTTCCTGGCGCAGGAAGGGAGCGTTCGCGGCTTTACCCGCGCGATCTTCTCCGGCGTGCCTGCCGTTCACCTCGCGCGGATCGTGCGCGACCATCTCTTGCCTGAGCCCGCGCTGCACGGGCTCTATCACGTATCGGCCGAACCGATCGCCAAGTACGATCTGCTGCGGCTGATCGCGGCGCGTTATGGCAAGGACATCGCGATCGAGCCGGACGCCAGCCTTGAGATCGACCGCTCGCTCGATTCGAGCCGGTTCCGCACGGCGACCGGCTACACCCCGCCCTCGTGGCCCGAATTGATCGACGAAATGCACCGCAACCGTCCGCAAGAAAGCTGACTTCGATGCTGAAGGTGATGACCATCGTCGGAACCCGGCCCGAGCTGATCCGGCTCTCACGCACGATCGCGCTGCTCGACCGGCACTGCGGCCACACGCTCGTGCACACCGGGCAGAACTTCGACTATGAGCTCAACCAGATCTTCTTCGACGATCTGGGCATCCGCTCGCCCGACCATTTTCTCGATGCCTCGGGCGAGACCGCCGCTGAGACGATCGGCAACGTCATCATCAAGACCGACCGCCTGCTCGCGCAGGCCCGGCCCGACGCGCTGCTGCTGCTCGGCGATACCAACAGCGCGCTCGCGGCCATCCCCGCGAAGCGCCGCAAGGTGCCGATTTTCCATATGGAAGCGGGCAACCGCAGCTTCGACCAGCGGGTGCCCGAAGAGATCAACCGCCGGCTGATCGACAGCATTTCCGACATCAACATGCCCTACAGCGCCATCGCCCGGCAGTACCTGCTGCGCGAAGGATTCCCACCCGACCAGATCGTGACCACCGGGAGCCCGATGGGCGAGGTCCTGCACCACCAGCGCGAGCGGATTGCCGGGTCCGACGTGCTCGACCGGCTCGGCTTGAAAAGCGGCCGGTTCTTCCTGGTCAGCGCGCACCGCGAGGAGAACATCGACGGCGACGCGCCGTTCGGCCGCTTCCGGCAGGTGCTCGATCATCTGGCCGAACGCTACGGCCTGCCTGTGATCCTTTCGACTCACCCGCGGACCCGCAAGCGGCTCGACGCCACCGGCGCGCAGCTTCACCCGCTCGTCCAACCGTTGAAACCGCTGGGCTTCAGCGACTACGTGCGGCTGCAGATCGAAGCGCGCGCCACGCTGTCCGACAGCGGAACGATCACCGAGGAATCCTCGATCCTCAACTTTCCGGCGCTCAACATCCGCGAGGCGCACGAGCGGCCCGAAGGCATGGAAGAAGGTGCGGTCATCATGACCGGTCTCAACCGCGACCGGATCGATCAGGCGCTCGGCGTGATTGCCGAGCAGCCGCGCGGCAGCGACCGTTTGCTGCGCCCGGTGGCGGACTACACGCCCGACAACGTGTCCGACAAAGTCCTGCGGATCATCCTCAGCTACACCGATTACGTGCGCCGGGTGGTCTGGCGCGAGTACTGACACCCGGCGTCGAAGCGGAGAAGGCAACCAATGAAGATCGCGATGGTCGGCTCGGGGTATGTCGGGCTCGTCTCGGGAGCATGCTTCGCCGATTTCGGGCACGAGGTCGTGTGCATCGACAGGGACCCGACCAAGATCGCCCGCCTGAACGAGGGAGAGATGCCGATCTACGAGCCCGGGCTCGGCGCGCTGGTCGCCGCGAACGTGAGGGCCGGACGGCTGTCGTTCACCACCGACCTCGCGGCGGGGATCGAAGGCGCCGCCGCGATCTTCATCGCGGTGGGCACGCCGAGCCGGCGCGGCGACGGGCACGCCGACCTGTCGTTCGTCTATGCCGTAGCCGAGGAGATCGGCAGCACGCTCGCGCACGACGCGGTCGTTGTGACCAAGTCGACCGTGCCGGTGGGCACCGGCGACGAAGTCGAACGGATCATCCGCGACAGCGGCTGCCCGCACCGCGTGTCGGTGGTCTCAAACCCCGAGTTCCTGCGCGAAGGCGCGGCGATCGGCGATTTCAAACGGCCCGACCGGATCGTCATCGGCGCCGAGGACGACTTCGGGCGCGAGGTGATGCGCGAGGTTTACCGCCCGCTGTTCCTCAACGAATCGCCGATCATGTTCACCGGCCGCCGCTCGAGCGAACTCATCAAATATGCCGCCAACGCGTTCCTGGCGACCAAGATCACCTTCATCAACGAGATGGCCGATCTGTGCGAGAGGGTCGGTGCCGACGTGCAGGATGTCAGCCGCGGGATCGGCATGGACGGCCGCATCGGGGCGAAGTTCCTTCACGCCGGTCCAGGCTACGGCGGGAGCTGTTTCCCGAAGGACACGCTCGCGCTGCTGAAGACCGCCGAGGACTACGACAGCCCGGTTCGGATCGTCGAGGCGGTGGTGAAGGTCAACGAGATCCGCAAGCGCGCAATGGGCCGCAAGGTGATCGAGGCGCTGGGCGGGCCGGACGCGGCGCGCGGGAAAAGGGTCGCGCTGCTCGGCCTAACCTTCAAGCCCAATACCGACGACATGCGCGACAGCCCGGCGATCGCCATCGCCCAGGCGCTGATCGATGCGGGGGTCGAAGTCGCCGCTTACGATCCCGAGGGGATGGAAGCGGCCCGGCCGCTGATGCCCCAGGTCGCGATGTGCGCAAGCGCTTACGAGGCGATCGCGGGTGCCGACGCCATCGCCATCGTCACCGAATGGGATGCCTTCCGCGCGCTCGATCTCGCCAGGGTCAAGCAGCTCGCCAAGGCGCCGGTGCTGGTCGACCTCAGGAACATCTATCGACCCGAGGACGTGCGCGCCGCCGGATTCGCATACACCAGCGTGGGGCGGGCCTAGCTCGCCAGGCGAACCGGCGGGGCGGCCCGCTCGGCCGCGAGGTCGGGCCAAATTCCGCGGGTGTCGTAGACCGCCGCGCGGCCGCGCTCCTGCGGCGGCACCACCCGGAACACGTCGTGATCGACGAGCACGATCAGCACCCCGCAGATCTCGAGCGCGGTGTCGATATCGACGAGGCTCGCGCCGGTGTCGGTGAACTCGACCGGCAACTCGCGCGCATAGGGCTCGACGATGCGGATGCGCTCGCCGAACCTGCGCGCGAGGCTGGCGGCGACGAAGCGCGCCGGGCTTTCGCGGAAGTCGTCGATGTCGGCCTTGAACGCGAGCCCGAGGCACGCGACCGGCACGCCCGGATGCGCCTCGATCAGCGCGGTCGCCCGCGCAAGCACGTGGTGCATTTTGGCGTCGTTGACCTCGCGCGCGGTGCGGATCACCCGCGCCTCCTCCGGCGCGCCGTGGACGATGAACCACGGGTCGACCGCGATACAGTGCCCGCCGACCCCCGGGCCCGGCTGGAGCACGTTGACGCGCGGATGTCGATTGGCGAGCCGGATCACCTCCCACACGTCCAGTCCTATGCGGTCGGCGATCATCGACAGCTCGTTGGCGAAGGCGATGTTGACGTCGCGGTAGGCGTTCTCGACCAGCTTGGTCATCTCGGCGCTGCGCGCGTCGGTTGTGACGCATGTCCCGCGCACGAACAGCTTGTAGAACGCCAGCGCTTTCCTCGCGCAACGCGGGGTGATTCCGCCGATCGAGCGGTCGTTGTGCGTGAGCTCCTCGAGAATGCGGCCGGGCAGCACGCGCTCGGGGCAATAGGCGATGGCGACGTCGGGCGTGCCGGCGGCAAGACCGGGCATGGCGAGGTCGGGCCGCAGCGCCGCCAGCCGGTCGCGCAGCGCCTCGGTGGTGCCGACCGGCGAGGTCGATTCGAGGATCACCGTGTCGCCCTTCTTGAGCACCGCCGCCACGCTGGTTGCGGCGGCGAGCACGTAGCTCACGTCGGGCGTATGGTTGCCGTCCTTCTCAAACGGGGTCGGCACCGCGATGACGAACACGTCGGCGGGAGCGATCTGGGTCGAAGCGACGAGCAGGCCGCGCTGGACGACGCCCTGCACCAGTCCGGCGAGATCGATCTCCTCGATGTGGATTTCGCCGCGGTTGATCGTGTCGACGACTGCCTGCGACACGTCGACCCCGGTCACCCGGCAATTCGCCCGCGCGATCACCGCCGCGGTCGGCAGTCCGATGTAGCCGAGCCCGATGACGCACACTTCCGGATTGGTCTCGCCGCGCATGATTGTCCCACCATTGCGTTTGCGGGCAACGCTAGGCGGCGAGAGTAAAGATAGCGGTAACGATGTCGCCCCGCGGTCGGCAGTTCAGGCGGCCAGCAGATCGACAATCCGCCCGGTCGCCTTGCCGTCTCCGAACGGGTTGTGCGCGCGGGCCATCGCCTCGTAAGCGGTCGGATCGTCGAGCAGCCGCTCGGCCTCGGCGACGATGCGGTCGGCGTCGGTGCCGACCAGCCTGGCGGTCCCCGCTGCGATCCCTTCGGGCCGCTCGGTGGTCTCGCGCATCACCAGCACCGGCTTGCCGAGTGCCGGAGCCTCCTCCTGCACCCCCCCGCTGTCGGTCAGCATCAGCGTGCTGATGTCGAGCAGGCGCGCGAAATGCGGGTAGTCGAGCGGCTCGATCAGCGCGACGTTGTCGAGCCCGGCGAGCCGCTCGTGCATCACCGCGCGGACGTTTGGGTTGAGGTGGACCGGGAAGATCACCGCCACGTCGGGCCGCGCGGCGAGGCGGGCGACCGCGCGGGCGATCGCCTCCATCCCCTGCCCGAAGTTCTCGCGCCGGTGGCTTGTCAGGCCGATGATCCGCTTGCCGACAAAGCGCTTCTCGAGCGGCGCCAGACCGGCGGCAAGCGTGGAATTTCGGGCGATTTCCGCGGTTACCCAGTGCAGCGCGTCGATCACCGTATTGCCGGTGACGTGAATCGACCCGGGATCGACGTTCTCGCGCCGCAACGCGGCGGCGGCGGTCTCGGTCGGCGCAAGATGCAGCGCGGCGAGCGTGCCGACGATCTTGCGGTTGACCTCCTCGGGCCACGGATGGTGGATGTTCCCGCTTCTCAGGCCCGCCTCGACATGCGCGACGGGGATCTTGCGGTAGTAGGCCGCGAGCGCGCCGGCCATCGCGGTGGCGGTATCGCCCTGCACCACCACCCAGTCGGGCCGCTCGGCATCGAGCACGCGGCCGATCGCGGTGAGCAGGCCCGCGGTCAGCGCGTCGAGCGTCTGATCGGGCTGCATCAGGTCGAGGTCGTGATCGGGCGCGATCCGCGCGATCTCGAGCACCTGGTCGAGCATCCCGCGATGCTGGCCCGAGACGCACACCCGACAGTCGAACCGCGGGTCTGCGGCGAGCGCGTGCACCAGCGGAAACAGCTTGATCGCCTCGGGCCGGGTGCCGAACACAGTGAGGACTTTGCGCGGGCCGGTCATGCCGAGCGCATTAACCGCGAAATCTTAAGGGACGGCTAGCCCCTGGGCAGCTGCATGATCGGCGGCGCGTCGCCCGGCGGCGTGGTGGCGGGAGGGGCGGCCGGAGTTTCGCCCCGGCGCTCGCGCTCGAGCCGCTCCATGTATTCCTTCTCGATTGCCTCGACCCGCGCCTGCTCCTCGGCACTGGCGGCGTCGATGGTCGACAGGCGCTCGGCGCGCGCGGCGGCGATCAGCTGCGAGAAGCGCACGTCGGCCCCTTCGCGCCGGTCGGCGTAGAACGCATCGATCAGCTGCTGGGTGCAGCCGGTGAAGCCGCCGGCGCCCGCGGTCGAGCACGACATCGTGCCCGAGCGGCCGACGAGGTCGAGCCGCTCGACCCGCCGCGCCCAGGCCATGTTCGCCGGGTCGTCGCTGAAGCGCAGCGCCTCGGGAATTCGGTAGCGGTCGTTCTCCGGCAGCCGGGCGACGACGAGAATCTCGTCGCCCTCGACCGGCGGCGCGGCGTCGTCGCCGTAGAGGATGACCATGCGGACCTTGTCGCCGCAGGCGTCCTGCGCGGCGGCCGGCGCGGCGGACAGGCCGAGCGCGATGAGCGGGAGGGCAAATAGGCGCAGCATGATCTCGAACCTCGTCATAAGTCGCCCGGGAAAGGGCCACAACGGCACTGAATGCCCTATGAAGCGCGCGGGCAGCCCGCAAGTTTCCTCAGATGCGCTCGGCGAGCTTGATCGCCACCCGGCAGCCGAGCCGGATCGCCCCGGCGAGCAGCGGATAGGCCGGGGCCCGCTCGGCGCCCGCGGCAATCGCGACGGCGTGGTGCTCGCGCTCGTCGTCGCGGAACTCCGAGATCAGCGCGGCCAGCTCCGGATCCTCGCCGGACTTCTCGAGCGCGTCGAGCTGCTCGCTGTAATGCCGGTCGATCTCCTGCTCGACCGCGGCGGTGCAGGCCATCGCCGCCTCGGGTCCGATCAGCGCGGTCGCGGCGCCGAGCGCGTAGCCGGCGACCGACCAGAACGGCTGGAGCGCAGTCGGGCGCACCCCGCGCGCCGCCATCAGGGTATCGAACGCCTCGCGGTGGCGGCGCTCCTGCTCGGCCATCCCGGCGATTTCCTGCGCGTGCGGGGCACGGTCGCCCATCACCGCGAGCTGGCCGGCATAGATCCGCTGCGCGCCAAACTCGCCGGCTTGGTCGACGCGGATCATCCGGGTTGTATCGACGGTCATCGCCTGCGCCCCAGCAACACGAGGATCGCGATCCCTGCGGCGGTCGAGAACAGGAAGTTGAAGCCCGCGAGCGACACGCCCGCCAGGGTCCACGGAGCCTGGTCGCAGCGCACCAGCGGCGCGTTCATGATCGCTTCCAGCGGGTCGCTCCCGCCCGAAGCGGTCGTGGCGCAGCCGGTGACCCCGTCCCACCAGCCGTACTCGACCCCCGCGTGGAACGCGCCGATCGCGCCCGAGACGAGGATCGCCAGGGCGGCGAGCGCAAGCCACAGCCTCCTTGGCGCAGCGAGAGTCGAGACCAGCGCCAGCGCGACGGCGGCGAAATGCGGCCAGCGCTGCCACCAGCACATCTCGCACGGGTAGAGCCCGAAAGCGTACTCGCTGACATACGCCCCGGCGAGCAGCGCCGCGGGCACGCCCAGCGCGAGGCGCTGGGCCAGCCTGTCGGACGCGGCGAGCACGCTCAGTCGCGGCGCGCCATCGCCGCGGACGAAGTGCGCCGCAGCGTCTCTAGCGCGTAGTTGAGCTGGAAGTCCTCGATGCCTTTGGCCTTGAGCTGCTCGGCGGTGAGCTGGAAGCGGGGATCGTCCTTGCGGTCCTTTTCGAGGTCCTCGTCCTTAAGCGCCGCCTCGTTGATCAGGTGCCCGCGCAAGTCCGATTCGCGCATGCGGAACTTCTCGCGCTTGGCGAGGTCGGGGTCGCTCAATTGCGGCACGAGGATGTCGGGCTCGATTCCGCCTTCCTGCACCGAATGCCCGCGCGGGGTGAAGTAGCGCGCGGTGGTGAGCTTGAGCGCCGCGCTCTGGCCGAGCGGCAGCAGCGTCTGCACGCTGCCCTTGCCGAAGCTGCGGTCGCCCATCACCAGCGCGCGGCGCTGATCCTGCAGCGCGCCGGCGACGATCTCGCTCGCCGAGGCGGAGCCGGCGTCGATCAGCACGATCACCGGCACGCCCTTGGCCATGTCGCCCTTGAACACGCTCTCGGCCTCGTAGACCAGCGATTCGCCGCGCGCGCGACCGCGCTGCGAGACGATCTGCCCCTTGTCGAGGAACAGGTCGGACAGCGCCACCGCCTCGTCGAGCGAACCGCCCGGGTTCTGCCGCAAGTCGAGCACCAGCCCGTTGACCCGGCCCGACGCCTCGCGCCGGATCGCCTGCCAGGCGGCGAACACGTCCGCGCCGACATCGCGGCTGAACTCGTTGACCGAGATGTAGCCGATTCCCCCCGCCTTGAGCTCGTGCGTGACCGGCTCGAGATCGATCACCCCGCGGGTGACGGTCACGTCGAACGGCTCGTCACGGCCCGAGCGGAAGATCGTCAGTCGGATCGTCGAGCCCGAGGGCCCGCGCATCCTGGCGACCGCGTCGTCGAGCTCGCCGCCGTAGATCAGCTGGCCGTCGAGGTGAGTGATGTAATCGCCGGCCTTGATCCCGACCTTGTCCGCCGGGCTGCCCTTGAACGGGCTGATCACCTTGACCGCGCCGTCGTCCATGACGACCGACAGCCCGAGGCCCGAGTAGTTGCCGTCGATCATCGTCTCGAGCCGCTGGAGATCGCCGCCGTCGAGATAGGCCGAGTGCGGATCGAGGCCGGCGAGCATCCCGTCGATCGCGCCGCGAATCAGCTTGTCGTCGTCGACCGGCTCGACATAGCTCGCCTTGATCCGCTGGTAGACCGCGAACAGCTTGGCGAACTCCGGCCCGGCGCGGCCGTCGACCTGAGCGAGGCCGGCGGTGGTCGCCGGGATCAGCGCGATCATGCTGACCAGCGCGGCGGAACGGGCCAGATTTGCAAAACGGGCGGCGGCGAACTTCATGGGCACATCCTGGGCTGGTCGTGCGCGTGTGTATCGCGCGCGAGGCGTTAACGCCAGATGAGGCGCGCTTGCCCCGCGTGCAACGGGTCAGCGCACGTATTCGGCCGGGTTGACCGGCTCGCCCCCGCGGCGCAGCTCGAGAT
>JBHWTG010000008.1:0-3162 GCA_043427735.1 Tsuneonella sp.
TAAGTCGGGGGTGCAGTCGCCGATCGCCCACAGGCCCTTGGACTTCGTGCGGCCGTAGGGGTCGATCCGGATGAAGCCGCGGTCCATCTCGACCAGCTTCTCGAGCCCGATGTCCTCGGTGTTCGGCACGATGCCGACCGCGACGATGACATGGCTGAACTCGCTCTCGGCGAGCTTGCCGTCCCTGGACTTGATCTTTGCCTTCACGCCCGTGTCCGAGACGGCGAGCGCCTCAACCCCCGCGCCGGTCATGATCGTCATGCCCTGCTTGACGAGGCTCTTTTCGAGGAACGCCGAGACGTCCGCGTCCTCGACCGGCACGATTCGGTCGAGCATCTCGACCACGGTAACATCGGCCCCCATATCATTGTAAAAGCTGGCAAACTCGATCCCGATCGCGCCGCTTCCGATCACCAGCAGCCTGGTCGGCATCTCGGCGGGGGTCATCGCATGGCGATAAGTCCACACGCGCTTGCCGTCGGCCTGGGCGAACGGCAGCTCGCGCGCCCGCGCGCCGGTGGCGACGATCACGTGTCTGGCGGAGAGCTTCTCTTCCCCCTTCTCGCCCTTCACAATCAGCGTGGTCGGGCCGGTCAGCGTGCCCTCCCCCATGTGTACCGCGATCTTGTTCCTCTTCATCAGGTGGGTGACGCCGGCGTTGAGCTGCTTGGCCACCCCGCGGCTGCGCTTGACCACCGCGGCGAGGTCCGCCTCGACCCCCTGCACCTTGAGGCCGTAGTCGGCCGCGTGCTGCATGTAGTGGAAGATCTCCGCCGAGCGCAGCAGCGCCTTGGTCGGGATGCAGCCCCAGTTGAGGCAGATGCCGCCGAGCAGCTCGCGCTCGACGATCGCGGTTTTCAGCCCAAGCTGCGCGCAGCGGATCGCCGCGACATAGCCGCCCGGCCCGCTGCCGAGCACGATCACGTCGTATTGGTCAGCCATGGTGATTCGCTCATCCTTGAGTCGGGTCGGGTGACGACAGGTTGACGGGTTGACAGGGTCCTGGATAAAAACTCCGGGTCCCCGGCAAAGCTGTTTCGTGGCCGCTGCGCGGCGCTCCGATCGAGGATAGGCGGGGCGGGAGGCCGGTCATGTCGATCCGCATGGCACAGTGCGCGGCATGTAGGAAAATGGTTTCGCCCACCGGAATCAGGAGTTGTCGTTCTCGCGCTGCCGCGAGAGCGTCGCCTCGCGCACCGGCCGCGGGCGGTCGTCCTCGTCGAGCAGCACGAACTTGAAGGTCCCTTCGGCGACGCGTGTGGTGGCTTCGCCGTTGCGGTCGCGCGCGATGGCCTCGACGGTGACGGTCATCGAGGTGGTGCCGGTGGCGGTCACCTCGCAATAGACGCTGAGCTCGTCCCCCACCGCCATCGCCCCGGGAAAGGCGAAATCGCTGGCGCTGACCACCACCGCCTTGCCCTCGCCCATCCGGCTCGCGAGCGACCCGGCGCCGAGCGCCATCTGGCTCATCAGCCACCCGCCGAACACCCCGCCATAAGGGTTGGTATCCGCCGGCATCGCGGTGACGCGGATGAGGGGATCGCGGGTCAAACGCCCTCTCCCTTTCCCACCGCTACGCGACGGGCGCCTTCATCTCCTGCGAGGGGAGAGGACAATAGCCCCTTTCCCCTTGCGGAAGAGGAGTTGGGGAGAGCGGGCGCTGAGCTCACGCCACCAGCCCCAGCGGCGCCTCCACCAGCGCCTTGAACGCCTGCATCAGCTCGTCGCCGGTCGCGCCGTCGATCGCGCGGTGATCGAGCGCGATCACTCCCGCTCTTTGGTGTTGCCCGACAGCGCGCGAATTTCCTCCATGCGCTGAAGATGCGACAGACGCATGATGAGGACTATTCCGCTGACGATCATCAGGATGATACTGGCCTCGAACATGCCTAATCCTTCGCCAGGCTGCAGCGTCGCGCTATGGCGAGCTGCACACGGTAGAATGCCTCGTCCTTCTGAAGATTAGGATTGATCGCTTCGTCTTGCAAGAACGCGAAAGCGCGCGCGCAGCGGCTTTGCTCGTGTTCGAAGCTGCGATCCAGGTTGAGGACGGCGCTGACCAGACTGCCTCCCAATGCGACTGCGGCCGCGATCACCACTGGGTCGAGCAAGGAACGCCTCAAGCTCGGTTGACCGCGCACCATCTCAAGCCACCAGCCCCAGCGGCGCCTCGCATAGCTGCTTGAACGCCTGCATCAGCTCGGCGCCGGTCGCGCCGTCGATCGCGCGGTGGTCGAAGCTGCCGGTGGCGGTCATCACGCTGGCGATGGCGAGCGCGTCATCCACCACATAGGGGCGCTTCTCGCCCGCGCCGACCGCCATGATCATGCCCTGCGGCGGGTTGATCACCGCTTCGAACTGCTTGATCCCGTACATCCCGAGGTTGCTCAAGGACGCGGTGCCGCCCTGGTATTCGTGCGGCTGGAGCTTGCCCTCGCGCGCCTTGCCGGCGAGGTCCTTCATCTCGCTGGCGATCGCGCTGACCGACTTCGCGCCCGCGTCGACCACGATCGGCGTGATGAGCCCGCTCGGCGCGGCGACCGCGACCGAGATGTCGGCCCGGCGGAAGCGCCGGAGCGTGTCGCCGGCGAAGCTGACGTTGCAATCCGGCACCTGCAGCAGCGCCTTGGCCAGCGCCTTGACCAGCAGATCGTTGACGCTGAGCTTGATCCCCTGCGCCTCGAGCGCGGCGTTGAGCTCGGCGCGCAGCTTGAGCAGCGGATCGAGCCGCACGTCGATCGCCAGGTAGTAATGCGGCACCGTCTGCTTGGATTCGGTGAGGCGGCGGGCGATGACTTTGCGCACGTTCGACAGCTTCTCGTCCTCGTGCGGGATGCCGAAGTCGGGCAGCGCCGCTTGGGCGATAGGGGGAAGCGCGGGCGGGGGTCCTTCCACAGGCTCGGGACGAGCGGAAGCTTGAGCGCCGGCGGCAGGTTTCGCGCCTTCGAGGTCGGCCTTCACGATGCGGCCGTTGGGGCCGCTGCCCTTCATGCCGGCCAGATCGATCCCCTTCTGCTCGGCGATGCGCCTGGCGAGCGGCGAGGCGATGACGCGGTTGCCTGACGGCCGGGAGGGAGGAGCGCCTGGCGCGGGCCTTGTTTGCCCACCCCCGGCCCCTCCCGCAGGCGGGAGGGGGGATTCAGCGCTCTTTTGCTCCCACCC
>JBHWTG010000009.1:0-7823 GCA_043427735.1 Tsuneonella sp.
GTAGTGCCAGCGCGGCCGGAGCTGCCCGCAGCCGCCAAGCAGGAGGACGGCTATGACTTCTAGGCTTCTCGCCACGCTGCCGGCGATCGCGCTCGCCCTGCCGGCCCTCGCCGCGTGCGAGCACGCCTATCCAGGCCCCGCGGCCTCCGAGTTCGGCGACGCCAACCGCGCGACGATGGCCGCGCAGGTGGTCGATCCTGATCCGCAGTACGATACGCTCAATCCGCCGACCAGCGGCGAGCACGCCGGCCAGGCGGCCGAGCGCTATCGCACCGACAAGGTCAAGCAGCCGGTGCGCCAGACCAGCACCACGGGACCGCGGTGAGGATGCGGCATGCGGCGATGGCTCGGCAATCCCTGGCGTGACGAACGCGGCGCGGTCGCGGCGACATATGCCATCGCGGTGCTGCCGCTGATCGTCGTCGCCGGGGTCGGCTACGACTACGGCCGGATGGTGGCGCTCGACAGCGAACTGCAGAACGCCGCCGACCAGGCCGCGCTCGCGGCCGTCACCCAGCTCGACCGCAACGCCGGCGCCTGCGAGCGCGCCTCGGACGCGGCGGTAGGGCTGCTCAGCAACCTCACCATGCTGTCGAACGATGGCGGGGGCAACCAGATCACCGTCACCGCCGAGCCCGATTGCGACAACCAGGGGTTCATCCGCTTCTACCAGGACAAGGACAAGACGATCGAGGCGACCACCGACGAGGAGGCCCGCTTCGTCGAGGTCCACGTCGATCCGCGCGAGGCGTTCTACGCGCTGACGCCGGTGATGGCGGCGTTCACCGGCTCGGGCGACCTCCACGCCGCGGCCTACGCCGGGATGGGCTCGGCGATCTGCCGGGTGCCGCCGCTGATGATCTGCAACCCGCTCGAGCCGGCGAACAACACCGACACGATGCTCGAGTTCCCCGCCGCGGACCATATCGGCGCGGGGATCAAGCTGGTCGCCAACGACAGCTACACGCCGGGCGCGTTCGGTTTCCTGCAGACCGAATTCGGCACCGGTGCAAACGGACTGCTCGCCGCCCTCGGCTGGGACGTGCGCGGAGGAGACTGCGTCTCTGTCGACGGGGTGGAAATCAAGAACGGCATGAACACCAGCGTGCTCGATGGGATCAACGCGCGCTTCGACCTGCCGGGGACCGGGCAATTCTGCCCCTCGATCGACGGGATCGCCGGCCAATGCTCGCCGTCGGTCGCGGTGCGCAAGGACCTCACGCGCCCCTCCGGCAACGACAACTGGGAGGTGCACCAGGGCAACAGCGGCAACTTCGATACGGAAGCCTACCGGCCGACGACGCCCGATTTCTATCCGAGCAGCAAGACGCCGCTGATCATGGGCCTCCCCCGGGACCGGTGCCATGCGTTCAGCAACACCGGCAACTGCAATTCCGTGAACGGGGGGTTCGGCGAGCGACTGGGGACCGGCGACTGGGACATCGACGCATATTGGCGGTCCGCCAACGGCGCGAACTACGGGGGCCAGGTTTCGGCCGTGGATTACGGCCCCCAGCCCAAGGGTTACCCGACGCGGTACCAGGTCTATCGCTGGGAAGCCGACCAGATCGTTGCCGGCACCCTGACGGGCATATCGAAATCGGCCGGCAGCAACCGGTTTGCCTACGCTCAGCCGCAACCGGGCCGGTCGCTCGCACTGCCGAATTCCCCGCATGGTCTCGTGCCTGGCAGCGACCTCGACCGCCGGCGGATCAGCGTGGCGGTGCTCAACTGCGGCGCGCTGCAGGCCAAATACGGCAACAGCCTCAACAACGAGGTGCTGGAGGTGCCCACCTGGATCGACATCTTCCTGGTCGAGCCGACCAAGGCCCGGCGCAAATGCCAGGGCGGCGGCGGGGGATGTAACGTCACCTACACCGAGCTGCATGACGTCTACGTCGAGCTGATCGAAGAGACCGACATCGGCGGCGACAACGGCTCGGTGTCGCAGACCGTGCGGCGCGACGTGCCGTATCTGATCGAATGATGCGGCTCGCGCGCCTGGCTCGCGGCGAGGGCGGCGCGGCGGCGGCCGAGTTCGCGCTGTGCGTGCCGATGATGATGGCGCTGATGTTCGGCAGCTTCGAAGGCGGCAACTACCTGCTGACCGAGCACAAGGTCATCAAGGGAGTGCGTGACGGCGCGCGCTACGCCGCCCGGCTGCCCTTCTCGAACTACGATTGCGCATCGGGCACGGTGGCCGACAGCGCGGTCGAAGACGATATCATCGCGGTGACCCGCACCGGCCAGCCGGGAACCGGCGGCGCGGTGCGCGTGAGCGGGTGGGACGCGGGCGAAGTCTCGGTGACCGTCAGCTGCGACGATACCACCAACACCGGGCTTTATGTCGATTATGGCACCGCGCCACGCGTGCGGGTGGCGACTACGGTGCCGTATCCCTCGATCCTGGGCACGCTCGGTTTCGACACGGACGGGGCCGTGGTGCGCGCGCAAGCCCAGGCGGCGGTGATGGGCATATGAGCATGCGCGGCTTCCTCGCCCGCTTCGCCAGCGACCGCAGCGCGACATCGGCCGCCGAGTTCGCGCTCGTGCTGCCGCCGTTCCTGCTGTTCCTGCTCGGCACGTTCGACGTCGGCCGCTTCATCTGGTTCGTCAACGAGAACGAGAAGGCCGCGCAGATCGGCGCGCGCTGGGCGGTGGCGACCGATCTGATCTGCGACGGGCTCAACGATTGGAGCTTCGCGGTCGATCAGAGCCCCCCGATCCTCCAGGGCGGGCCTGTTCCTCAAGCGGTTTTTCCGGGAGTGTCGTTTGCCGGCGGCAGCGCCACCACCTGCACCTGCGCCACCGGCGGCACCTGCTCGTTCCCGCTGACGGCCGACACGGCCGCGTTCAACACGCTCGTCGACCGGATGCAGGAAATCCAGCCGCGGCTCGGCGCCGACGATGTCAGCATCGATTACGCCTGGTCGGGTCTCGGTTACTCGGGCGATCCCAACGGGCCCGACGTGGCGCCGACCGTCACCGTGCGGATCGACAATCTCGGCTTCCGCCCGCTGTTTCTCGCCGGGCTGCTCAGCCTCGGCATTCCCGGCGCGTCGTACTCGCTGACGATGGAAGACGGCGACGGGGACTTTGCGAATTAAGCCATGACCGACCGCGCCTCCCCCTTCCTGTTGCGAGACACCGTGAGCGACATCCTGTCGGGCCAGACCCTTATCGTTGCCGGCAGCGCGCACATCGCGCATCTTCGGACGATCGCCCCCGGCGGTCGGCTGGCGTCGGTGGCGATGCTGGCGCTCGCGCCCGACGCCCCGCTGCCCGACACGGCGCTCGGCGCCATCCGGGTGCTCGTGCTTGAGGTGGATGCCGCCAGCGATGCCTCGCTGCGCCGGCTCGCCGCGGTTCGCGCGAGCCATCCGGACCTGGCGGTCATCGCCGCGGTCGAGCAGGCCGGTGTCGCGCTGGTGCGGGCGCTCGTCCGCCAGGGGGTGGCCGACGTTGCCGAGCTGCCATTCGCGCCGGCGCAGCTCGAGGAGCAGCTGCTCGATGCCCTGTCGAGCCAGACCGCCGCCGCCGCGCGCGGCAACCTGGGCCGCGCGGTCGCGGTGATCGGCGCGGCGGGCGGGTGCGGGGCCACCAGCCTGCTCACCCACCTCGCGGCCGAGCTGGTCCGGCACAACCCCGGCCAGCGCGGAGTGTGCCTGCTCGATCTCGATCTGCAGAAAGGCAACGTCGCTTCGTTCCTCGGCATCGATCCCAAAGTCACCATCCAGACGCTGATCGACGCCGGTGCCCGGCTCGATCGCGATCTCATGCTGAGCGCGGTGTCGGACAGCGGCAGCGGCTTCAGCGTTATCGCCGCACCCGGCGCGATCGCGCCGATCGAGGGCATCGATGTCGACCATCTGCTGGCGATCGTCGATCTCGCGCGGGCCGAGTTCGGTGTCGTGCTGATCGACCTGCCGCCGCTGTGGACCGACTGGACTTTGTCGCTGGTCAGCTGGGCGAGCCAGGTCGTGCTGCTGACCGACCCGTCGATCGCCAACCTGCGGCAGGCGCGGCGCACGGTGAGCCTGCTCGCCAGCGTCGATGTGCCGGCCGAACGGGTTACGCTGGTGGTGAACCGGCTCGAGCGCCGGCTGTTCGGCGCGACCAAGGTGGCGGATGTCGCCCGCGCGCTGGGGCGCGAGACGATCGCCACCGTCGCCGATGCCGGACCCGCGCTGCGGGCGGCGCAGGATCAGGGGCTGCTGCTCCCCGCGACCCAGGGCAAGACCCGGTTCGCTGCCGACGTGGCGCAACTCGCGCGGACGATCGTCGAGGGGGGCAAGCCGGCATGAAGCAGTGGTCGCTCCGCCAGCCGGTTCCGGCGTTTCCGAGCACGCCGCCGGTCGATCCGCCGTCTGCGGCGCCGGGCGAGACCGCCCCGCTCGATCGCAAGCTGTCGCTCAAGGTGTCGATCCACCGCTCGCTGCTGGACAAGATCAACCTTGCCGCGCTCGACCAGCTTCCCCGCGCGCAAATCGAGCACGAGATCCGCGAGATCGTCCACGAGCTGCTCAAGGAGCGGCGCGAGGCCTTGAATGCGGCCGAGCGCGACGAGCTGGTGGTCGAGGTGCTCGACGAGCTGCTCGGCCTCGGGCCGCTCGAGCCGCTGCTCAAGGACGAGAGCATCACCGACATTCTGGTCAACGGGTTCGCCACCGTGTTCGTCGAGCGCGGGGGGCTGCTCGAACGGGTGGCGACCCGCTTCCAGGACGAAAAACACCTGCTGCGGATCATCCAGAAGATCGTCAGCGCGGTCGGCCGGCGGATCGACGAGAGCTCGCCGTTCGTCGACGCGCGCCTCGCCGACGGCAGCCGGGTTAACGCGATCATCGCTCCGCTGGCGATCGACGGCTCGCTGCTGTCGATCCGCAAGTTCGCCAAGAAGGGGATCGCGATCGACCGGCTGATCGAGCTCGGCAGCGTGCCCGAGCCGATGGCGCGGGTGATGCAGGCGATGGTCTCCAGCCGCAAGAACGTGCTCATCTCCGGCGGCACCGGCTCGGGCAAGACGACGCTGCTCAACGCCATGTCGAGCTACATCGACACGCGCGAGCGGATCGTCACGATCGAGGATTCGGCCGAGCTGCAACTGCAGCAAGAGCATGTCGCGCGGCTCGAAACGCGGCCCGCGAACATCGAAGGGCGCGGCGAGGTAACCCAGCGCGATCTCGTCAAGAACGCGCTGCGGATGCGGCCCGATCGGATCATCATCGGCGAAGTGCGCGCCGGCGAGGCATTCGACATGCTGCAGGCGATGAACACCGGCCACGACGGGTCGATGACCACGGTCCACGCCAACAGCCCCCGCGATGCGCTGAGCCGCATCGAGCAGATGATCGGGATGAGCGGGATCGAGATCTCGCCCGCCTCCGCGCGGGCGCAGATCGCCTCGGCGGTCGATGTCGTGATCCAGGTCGCGCGGCTCGCCGACGGGCGGCGCAAGGTGGTCAGCCTGGCCGAGGTCACGGGCATGGAAAGCTCGACCATCACGATGCAGGAAATCTTCCACTTCAAGGTGACCGGCCGCTCCGAACGTAACGAGGTCGTCGGTCATTTCGAAGCGACCGGCATCCGCCCCAAGCTGCTTGCGGACGCGGCCGCGAACGGCATCGAGCTGCCCTCGGAGCTGTTCCGCCCCGAGCTGAAGTTCGGCTGATGCTCGAGTCGCTGCTTCGCGGGCTGCTGCTGCTGGCGATCTTCGCGTCGGTGTTCGTGCTGTCGCAGGTCGTGCTCGGCGCGTTCTGGCGCAGCCGCGCGCGGGTCGCGGCGGTCAACAAGCGGCTGCAGTTGATGCGCCAGGGGGCGGACCGGCGCGAGGTGGCCGCGCAGCTGCGCAAGAACGCACCGAGCGATTTCGCCGAGCTGCCTGGGCCGCTCGCGGCGGCGCTGCGCAGCCTGCAGCGGGCGCTGTTCGCCGCCGCGGTGCCGCTCAGCGTCGGTCAGACGCTGTTCTGGATGGCGGTCGGCTTCACCCTCGTCAGCGTCATCCTGCTGCTCGGCGCGTCGCTGGCGGGATTTCCGCTGACCGCCGGGGTGTTCCTGCTGTCGTTCGCGCTCGCGTTCGCGGTCGCCGCAGGCATTCCGGTGATGATCGTCAACATCATTGCCCAGCGTCGCCGCAAGAAGATGGAGCAGCAGTTTCCGGTGTCGATCGACATCTTCGTGCGCGCGCTGCGCTCGGGCCATCCGGTAGCCGGCGCGATCAACCTGCTGACAACCGAGATGGAGGATCCGATCGGCAGCGAGTTCGGCATGGTTTCCGACGAGATCGCCTACGGCGCCGATCTGACCGACGCACTCGAGGCGATGGCCGACCGCTGGGATCTGGAGGACATCCGCATGTTCGTGGTCAGCCTGGCGGTGCAGAGCGAGACCGGCGGCAACCTCGCGGAAATCCTCGAAAACCTCTCGACCATCATCCGCGCGCGCGCGAGCCTGTTCCTCAAGGTCCGCGCTCTCAGCTCCGAAGGGCGCATGACCGGGTGGATCCTGACGGTGCTGCCGGTGCTGACGTTCGTCGGCATGTTCATGGTCAATCCGAACTTCTATCTGGCCGTCGCGCAGGACCCGATCTTCATGTTCGGGCTGCCGGCGATGATCGCCTGGTATTTCCTCGGCGTGTTCTGGATCCGCAAGCTGGTGGACATCAAGGTCTGACATGATCGAGCTCGCCGCCCAGGACCCGACGATCCGCGCGCTGCTGTTGCTCGGCGTGTTCGGGGTGGTTGCCGGGCTGTCGCTGCTCGCGCTTTTCTACGCCAACCGCCGCCTGGTCGTGCGCGGCCAGTTCGACCGGCTGTCGAGCCGGAGCCTGATGCTCGGCGAGCGCGCCGGCCCCCCGGCCACCGAAAGCCTGCGCGCACGCGAGGCGCAGACCGCCTGGGCGCGGCTTGCGGCAGCGGTGGAGAAAGCCGGGCTCAACCTCGCCGACACGCGCAGCGAGCGGCTCACCTCGCTGTTGCGGCAGGCCGGCTACACCTCGCCCGCGGCGCCGCGGGTGTTCACGCTGATCCGCCTCGGCATGATCTTCGTGCTTCCGATCCTCTATGTCGTGCTCGCGTTCTCGAGCGACGAGCCGCCTTCGTTCCTGCGGGTCTACCTGATCGGCTCGCTGCTCGCGCTGCTCGGGCTCTATCTGCCCAACCTCTACGTGCGTGCACGCGCCGACCGCCGCAAGGAAGCGATCGTCAATGGCTTTCCCGACTGTCTCGATCTGATGCTGGTGTGCGTCGAATCGGGCCTCGGACTGGAGGCGGCGATGGACCGGGTGGGGCGCGAGATGGTCAAGTCGCACCCGCTGGTGGCCGAGCTGCTGATGATCACCGTGCTGCAGCTGCGCGCCGGCGCGACCCGCGACGAGGCGTTCCGCAAGCTCGCCGAGGTCTCGGCGGTCGACGAGATTCGCTCGTTCACCACGCTGATCATCCAGTCCGACAAGCTCGGCACCAGCGTCGCCGCGACGCTGCGGGTGTACGCCGCCGAGATGCGCGAACGGCGCCAGATGCGCGCCGAGGAGAAGGCGCACCGGCTGCCGGTGCTGATCTCCATCCCATTGGTCGCGTGCATGCTGCCGACGATGATCGGCACGCTGATGCTGCCGGCCGCCGTGCTGATGGTGCGCAGGATATTTCCGATGATGGCTGGGGGAGGATGACCATGCGAACTCGACGGAGCACACTCGCGCAAGCGGGCGTATTGGCGGCAATCGCCGTGACTCTCGGGGGCTGCCAGATGCTGGGGCTCGGCGGGCGCGGGCTGGCCGATCGCGCGGCGCCCGAAGCCTTGGCCGAAGCGCCCGCGGTGGACACAAA
>JBHWTG010000010.1:0-22374 GCA_043427735.1 Tsuneonella sp.
CCGTGCCCGCCGTGTCGCGCATCTGACGGCCGGCCAGAGCTGGCGCCGCGCGCGGCCCGACCTTGCCGTCACCACCGGCCCTGTGGCGCAGTTCGAGGCGCTGCGCCCCGCCTTGTCCGAGCACGGGATCGAACGAATAGAACCGGTGTGACGGCGCCTTTGTGGGGGCGAGGTGCGCGGCGAGACCGCGCTGGCAAACGCGCGGAACGCTCCCGCCCGGGGTTCTAATCGCGAACGATTCGCAAAGATCGCGGTGGAAATATTGCGCCGCGGGGCGTAGGTCGCGTCGGACGCTGTCGGACGGAAGCTGCGTGAACTACGACCTCATCTTCGACCAGGCGATCGACCGGCTGCACGCCGAGGGCCGCTACCGCGTGTTCATCGACATCCTGCGGAACAAGGGCGCCTATCCCAACGCGCGCTGCTTCGCCGGTCACAACGGTCCCAAGCCGGTCACCGTGTGGTGCTCGAACGACTACCTCGCGATGGGCCAGCACCCCAAGGTGATCGCGGCGATGGAGGAAGCGCTGCACGATGTCGGCGCGGGCTCCGGCGGCACGCGCAACATCGGCGGCAACACCCACTACCACGTCGAGCTCGAGGGTGAGCTCGCCGACCTGCACGGCAAGGACGCCGCGCTGCTGTTCACCAGCGGCTATGTCTCGAACGACGCGACGCTCTCGACGCTCGCCAAGCTGCTGCCCGGCTGCGTGATTTTTTCCGATGAGCTCAACCATGCCAGCATGATCGCCGGCATCCGCAACTCGGGCGCCGAGAAGCGGGTGTTCCGCCACAACGACGTCGCCCACCTCGAAGAGCTGCTGGCGGCCGAAGACCCCGCCGCCCCCAAGCTGATCGCGTTCGAAAGCGTCTATTCGATGGACGGCGACGTCGCCCCGATCCACGCGATCTGCGACCTGGCGGAAAAGTACAACGCGCTGACCTACATCGACGAGGTGCACGCGGTCGGCATGTATGGCGCGCGCGGCGGCGGCATCTCGGAGCGCGACGAGGCGGCGCACCGGATCGACATCATCGAAGGGACGCTGGGCAAGGCGTTCGGAGTGATGGGCGGGTACATCGCCGCGGACCGCAAGATCGTCGACTGCATCCGCAGCTATGCCCCCGGCTTCATCTTTACCACCTCGCTGTCGCCCGTGCTCGCGGCGGGCGTGCTCGCCGCGGTGCGTCACCTCAAGCAGTCGAGCGCGGAGCGCGACGGTCAGCAGGCCGCCGCCGGCCAGCTGAAGACGCTGTTCCGCGACGCCGGCCTGCCGGTGATGGACAGCGTGACCCACATCGTCCCGCTGATGGTCGGCGATCCGGTGCGCGCCAAGAAGATCAGCGACATCCTGCTTGCCGAATACGGGATGTACGTGCAGCCGATCAATTTCCCGACCGTGCCGCGCGGGACCGAGCGGCTGCGCTTCACCCCCGGCCCGGCGCACACCCCCGCGATGATGCGCGAGCTGACGACCGCGCTGGTCGAGATCTGGGACCGGCTCGAGCTCGCGCAGGCGCGGGCTGCCTGACGCGCGCAAGCGTTCGTCGAAACGGCCTTCCGTTTAGGCAGCTGTCAACCATTCCGTTCTAGGGTTTCTGCACCATCCCAGCACGGGCTGGCGCCGATCACGGACGGACATGGCAGTCAGGAATTTCTTGAAGGGCTTCGGCGAGGCCGCCGCTCCCGAGGCAGTGACCAGCGACGGTCTGCGCGCCGCCGTGCTCGACGACTTCGAGCAGACCGGCATCGCCTGGATCTGGGCGTCGGACGCCGAGGGGCATCTCAGTTACCTCTCGCCCGGAGCCGCGCACGCGCTCGACATCGCCATGCCGACCCTGCTCGGCCAACCGCTGGCGAGCTTGTTCGAGACCGATCCCGACGATCCCGACAGCGGCTCGGGACGGCCGCTCGGCTTCCAGATCAAGGCCCGCAACCGGATTGCCGACGTTGTCGTGCGCTGCGCGCTGCCCGAGGCCAAGGTCGGCCGGCCGGTGTGGCTGGCGCTCTCCGGCCAGCCCAAGATCGACGCGACCGGCAAGTTCCACGGCTATCGCGGCGCCGCCAAGGACGTGTCGGTCGAATACCAGCGCAAGATCGAGGACCAGCGGCTGGCCGAGTTCGATTCGCTGACCGGGCTCTACAACCGCCACCGGATGAACCGCCGGCTCGACAGCGTGCTCGCCGCCTACAAGGCCGCCAGGCGCGTGTGCGCGCTGATGATGCTCGACCTCGACCGGTTCAAGCAGGTCAACGACACGATGGGCCACCCGGCCGGCGACGCGCTGCTGCAGCAGGTCGCCGAGCGGCTGCGCAATGTCATCGGCGACCGCGGCGAGATCGGCCGCCTCGGCGGCGACGAGTTCCAGGTGATCATCCCCGACATCGACGACCGCGGCAAGCTCGGCGAGATGGCGGAGAAGATCATCCAGATCGTCTCGCAGCCCTATCCGATCAACGACAAGCGGGCGGTCATCGGCACGTCGGTCGGGGTAGCGATTGCGCCGTACGACGGGCTCGAGGCGGACGAACTGGTGCGCGCCTCCGACCTTGCGCTCTACGCCGCCAAGAACGGCGGCCGCGGCCAGTTCCGGTTCTATTCGGCCGACCTCAAGGACGAGGAGGAGGAGCGCCAGCTCCTGCTCGACGACTTGCGCGAGGCGCTCGCCGCCGACGATCTGCAACTGCACTACCAGCCGGTGGTGCGGATCAGCGACAACCACGTCGTCGGCATGGAAGCGCTGATGCGCTGGGAGCACGAGGAGCGCGGGTGGGTGCCGCCGGGCACATTCATCCCGGTGGCCGAGGAATCGAGCCTAATCGGCCCCTTGGGCGAATGGGCGCTGGGCCGCGCCTGCTGCGACGCGATGGCCTGGCCCGAGACGGTGCGGGTGGCGGTCAACGTCTCGGCCCGCCAGTTCACCGCCAACGGGTTCGTCGAGGTTGTCGAGGCGGCACTGCAGGCGAGCGGGCTCGCGCCCGACCGGCTCGAGCTCGAGCTGACCGAGAGCGTGTTCATGGGCGACAGCGAGGCGACCGACGCGACCTTCCGGGCGCTCAAGAAGCTCGGCGTGCGGCTGGCGCTCGACGATTTCGGCACCGGCTATTCCTCATTGAGCTATCTGCGCTCGGCCCCGTTCGACAAGCTCAAGGTCGACAAGAGCTTCGTCGATACCTGCACCCAGAAAGACCAGAACAGCGCCAAGATCATCACCGCGATCATCGGCCTGTCGAAGGCGCTGGGGATGGAAACCACGGTCGAGGGCGTGGAGGCGTTCGACCAGCTCGAGGTGGTCAAAAAGCGCGGCGCCGAGCTCGTCCAGGGCTGGATCTTCTCCAAGGCGATGCCGCAGGCGGTGGTGCTGGCGAACATCCATTCGGGCGAGTTCAGGATCGAGCCGAGCGGACCCGACAAGCACCGCGCCGACCGCCGCTCGATGTTCCGCAAGGTCGGCATCATCCACGGCGACCACCGCTACGAGGCGGTGATCCGCGACCTGTCCAAGAACGGGGCGTTCATCGAAGGCCTCGTGGGGGTGCCCACCGGCACCGCGCTGGTGCTCGACCTCGGCGGCGGCCAGCTTGCGGTGTGCGAGGTCAAGCGCTCCGAAGGCGCGCAGCTCGGCGTCGAGTTCGAGCAGCCGCTGGTCAGCGACGGCGCCGGCGGGCTGTGCACGCGCCACCGGGTGAGCCCCTACGCGCTCGCCGCCGCGGGTATGCCGCTGACCTCGTTCGCTGCCGGCGGGGCGACCCCGCTCGGCCAGCAGACGCCCTCGAGCCCGCCGCAATTCATGCAAGTGCAGGTCGGCAGCGGGGGCTGAGCCCCAATTCCCGGCGCTTTACTCCGCCCGGCAAGCGGTTATCCGGTTGCCATGAGCAACGCATCCCATCCCACCTACGACGAGGTCGTCCTCGGCCGCCGCTCGATCCGCGGCTATCTCGACAAGCCGGTGCCGCGCGCGCTGATCGAGGAGGTCATCGCGCTGGCGATGCGCTCGCCCTCGTCGATGAACACCCAGCCGTGGCACTTCCACGTGATCACCGGCGAGCCGCTCGACCGCATCCGCCGGGGCAACACCGCGAACATCCTCGCTGGCGTGCCCGACAGCCGCGAGTTTCGCCGCGGCAGCGCGTTCGCCGGCGTGCACCGCGAGCGCCAGATCGGCGTCGCCAAGCAACTGTTCGAGGCGATGGGCATCGCCCGCGACGACAAGGACGGGCGGCAGGACTGGGTGCTGCGCGGCTTCCGCCAGTTCGACGCGCCGGTATGCGTGATCGTCGCCTACGACCGCGCGCTCGACGATGGCGACGACAGCAAGTTCGATTGCGGCGCCGTCACCACCGCGCTGGTCAACGCCGCCTGGAGCCGCGGCCTGGGCTGCGTGATCAACTCGCAGGGCATCATGCAGAGCCCGGTGGTGCGCGAGCACGCCGGCATCCCCGAGGACCAGGTGATCATGAAAGCGGTCGCGATGGGCTGGCCCGACGAGACCTTCCCGGCGAACGCCGTGGTCAGCCAGCGCAAGCCGCTCGAGGAGGCGGTGCGGTTCGTCGGGTTTGCCGATTGACGGGCCCGGCAAGGAGGGCGCACACCGCCTGCATCAGGAGACGCGTATGGCTACCCTCGCTCGGCCCTCGGCTCGCCCGGAGCCGCTGACCGTCCGCCCGCTCACCCCCGCGATCGGCGCGGAGATCGCGGGAGTCGACCTCGCCTCCCCCGAGATCGGCGCGCGCATTCCCGCAATCCGCGCGGCCTTGCTCGCGCACGGGGTGGTCTTCTTCCGCGACCAGCACCTGACCGCCGAGGAGCACATCGCCTTTGCTCGCCATTTTGGCGAGCTCGAAATCCATCCGGCCACGCCGAAGGACCAGCCCAATCGCGAAATCCTGCGCATCGCGCACGGCCCGGATAGCCGCGGTCAGGAGAACTTCTGGCATTCGGACGTCACCTGGCGCGAGAAGCCCTCGCTCGGCTCGATCCTGCGCGCGGTGGAAGTGCCCGGAGTGGGCGGCGACACGCTGTTCGCCAACATGCACCTGGCCTACACGCGCCTCAGTGCGCAGATGCAGCGCTTCATCAGCAGCCTGACGGCGGTGCACGACATCGCCCGCGTGTTCGCCAGGCGGCTCGGCAAGCGGCCGGAGGAGCTGCACGAGCGATACCCGCCGATGCGCCATCCGGTGGTCCGCACCCATCCCGAGACGAAGCTGCCGGTGCTGTTCGTCAACACCGCCTTCACGAGCCACGTCGAGGGACTCAGCGACAAGGAGAGCCGCTGGCTGCTCGAGCACCTCTACGCCGCCGCCGCGGACCCGGAGATTCAGTGCCGCTTTCGCTGGCGCCCCGGGTCGATCGCGTTCTGGGACAACCGCGCCTGCCAGCACTTCGCGGCGAGCGATTACTTCCCCGCCGTGCGGGTGATGGAACGGGTCACGATCGCGGGCTGTCGGCCGTATTACGAACCTTAAGCCCCCCCCTTCAGGGGAGAGGGCTCGAGAATTACCGCAAGCTCACCACGTTGTCGCTCGCGCGCGGGTCGACGCGGTCGCCGCGGTAGAGGCTCGCCATCGGTTCGTCCTCGACGACGACCTGCTGCGCGTCGCCGAAGCCGTTGAAGCCGGTCTTCATCGCCGCGCCGTAGGCGCCGAGCATGCCGATCTCGATGTAGTCGCCCGCCTGGATGTCCGCCGGCAGCAGGAACGGACCCTTCATGTAGTCGGCATCGTCGCAGGTCGGGCCGTAGAACGCGAACTCGGCGAGCGGCTGGGTGAGGTCGTCCTCCAGCGCGGCCACCGGGAAGCGCCAGTCGACGTGCGCGGCGTCGAACAGCGCGCCGTAAGCGCCGTCGTTGATGTAGAGCTCGTCCCCCCGGCGCTTCTCGACGCGGACGATGAGCGACGAATATTCGGCGCACAGCGCGCGGCCGGGCTCGCACCACAGCTCGGCGTTGTAGGCGATCGGCAGCGCCTCGAAATGGCGGTGGATGATCGCGAAGAAGTCCTCGAGCGGCGGCGGCTCCATGCCCGGATAGTCGCTCGGAAAACCTCCGCCGACATCGACCACGTCGATCACCACGCTCGCTTCGGCGACGGCGGCGCGCACGCGCTCCAGCGCCTGGACATAGGCGAACGGGGTCATCGCCTGGCTGCCGACGTGGAAGCACACGCCGAGCCAGTCGCAGTGCTGGCGGGTCGCCTGCAGCAGCTCGGCCGCGTCGGCGAGGTCGACGCCGAACTTGGCGGCGAGGCTGAGCTCCGAATACTCCGAGGACACGCGCAGGCGCACGAGCAGCCGCAGGTCGTTCGCCCCGGTGCCGTCGGGATGCGCGGTCGCCTCGACGATCTTCTCCAGCTCCTCGAGCGTATCGAGGCTGAAGGTCTTCACCCCATGCTCGAAATAGGCCTCGCGGACCGCGCGCGCGGTCTTGACCGGGTGCATGAAGCACAGCTCGGCTTCGGGCAGCGTCGTCCGCGCCAGTCGCACCTCGGCGATCGAGGCCACGTCGTAGTGCGTGATCCCGCTGTCCCACAGCACCTTGAGGAGCTCGGGACTGGGGTTGGCCTTCACCGCATAGAGCGAGCGGCCCGGGAACTTCTCGGTGAAGAAGCGGGCGGCGCGCGCAGCGGCGTGCGGGCGGTTGAGGATGACCGGTTCGTCCGGCGCGAGCGCGCGAACTACAGACCGTGCGTCAGGATGGATGTGCAACTCAAGGGACCCCCAAACGGTAAGTTTGAACGAGGCAGCCTTGCGGTTTAGGAAGTCCCCTTGGGGCTGCGGAGGGGGCCTATAAAGTCCGGGGGGTGAACCGCAAGTGAAAATGCGGCCTTTCAGCTCAGCCGGTCGCGGAAGTCCTCGTAATCGAACGATTTCACCTGTTCGAGCGTATCGCTGTCGCTGTCCCACAGCCAGATGCTCGGCAGCCGCACGCCGTTGAAGGTGTTGGTCTTCACCATCGAATAATGCGCCTGATCGAGGAACGCGATTCGCTGGCCCGGCTCGTTCGGCACCGGCAGCCGATAGTCGCCGATCACGTCGCCCGCGAGGCACGATGGCCCGCCCAGGCGCACCAGGTCGCGGGTCCCCGCGAAGGCCGGGACCTCAGGCGAGGGAGCGCCATCGGGCCCGAGGTCCCCGCCTTCGCGGGGACTCCCAACGTGCTCGTGCAGCATCGCCGGGCGATAGGGCGCCTCGATCACGTCGGGCATGTGGCAGGTGGCGGAGATGTCGACGATCGCCACCGGCTGTCCGTTCCAGTGCGCATCGAGGATCGTGCCGACGAGGATGTCCGCATCGAGCGCCACCGCCTCGCCAGGCTCGAGGTAGATCTCCGCGCCGGTATCCTCCTTCGCATCCCGCAGGAATTGGATCAGCTCCTCGCGCTGGTAGTCGGCGCGGGTGATGTGGTGGCCGCCCCCCATGTTGATCCACTTGAGCTCGCCGAACCACGGCTCGATCGCGTCGAACACCGTGTCCCAGGTGCGCTTCAGCGGCTCGAAGTCCTGCTCGCACAAGTTGTGGAAGTGGATGCCGTCGATCTGCTCCATGATCGCGGGCGTCAACTGGTCGATCGGGAAGCCCAGCCGGCTCCCCGGGCTCGACGGGTCGTAGCGCGGCACCTCGCCGCAGGGGCACAGCGGGTTGATCCGGAGGCCGACGTCGAACTGCTGGCCGCTCGCGCGCGCGGCGTCGAGGATCGGCCGGAAGCGCTCGAGCTGGCCCGGGGAGTTGAAGATCACGTGGTCGCTGAGGCGGCACACCTCGGCGAGCTCGTCGGGCTTGTAGGCCGCGCAATAGGTGGCGATCTCGCCGTCGTAGAACTCGCTCGCCAGCCGCGCTTCCCACAGCCCGCTGGTGCACACCCCGTCGAGATACTCGCCGACGATCGGGGCGACCGACCACATGCTGAACGCCTTCAGCGCCGCGAGCACCTTGACGTCCGCCGCGTCGCGGATGTCGGCGAGAATCTGCAGGTTCGCCCGCAGCTTCGCCGCATCGACGACGAACGCGGGGCTGTCGACACGGCCAAGGTCGAAGTGCGCGAAAGCGCCCGGATCGCCGGCCTTAGTCTCCATGAGAAGCGTTGCCGGGTTCGCGCAGAGGCGCAGAGAAAGCAGAGGTCGCGGAGGGGTAATGCGGCCGATAGTCGTTGACCATCCGACGGATGCCTTCCTTCATGGTCTCGCCGGAGAAATTGAGAAGCAGCCCTACGGGCTGGTCGAACAAACGTAGGTAAGTGAGTAACTGCTTCGCGTGGGCTTTGCTGAGCTGTTCGACTGCTTTGATTTCAAGAATCAAGCGCTTCTCGACGAGTATGTCGATCTTGAAGGCGGCGTCGAAAAAGTGCCCTTCGATTTCAAGCGGCATGGGGACCTGCCGCATGACGTCCAGGCCCCTCATCTTCAACCGTCCGGCAAGGACGGCTTCATAAACAGACTCGAGCAGGCCGGGGCCCACCAGACGATGGACCGCAATCGCCTCATCGATCACAGCTGCTGAAATTTCGTCGATGTCCTGCAACCCCACCCCCTCTGCGGTCTCTGCTTCCTCTGCGCCTCTGCGCGAACCACTCTTCTCTTAAAACTTGACCGGTCCGGCCAGCTCCTCGACCGTCCACGGCAGCCCGTTCGAGTTGAGCATGTCCATGAATGGGTCGGGGTCGAGCTGCTCGATGTTGAACACCCCCTCGCCCGCCCACTTGCCGGTGAGCATCAGCGCGGCGCCGATCATCGCGGGGACGCCGGTGGTGTAGCTGACGGCCTGGTTGCCGGTCTCCTCGTAAGCCGCCTCATGGCTGCAGATGTTCTTGATGTAGAACGTTTTCTCGCCGCTGCCGTCCAAGGTTTCCCCGGTGGCGATGACGCCGATGTTGGTGTTGCCCTTGGTCGTCTCGCCGAGGGTCTCGGGCTTCGGCAGCACGGCTGCCAGGAACTGCAGCGGGATGATCTCCTTGCCCTGGTACTTGATCGGCTCGATCGAGGTCATGCCGACGTTCTGCAGCACGGTGAGGTGAGTGATGTAGGCATCGCCGAAGGTCATCCAGAAGCGCGCCCGCTCGAGCTCGGGCACGAACCGGGCGAGGCTTTCGAGCTCCTCATGATACATCAGGTACATGGCCCGGCGGCCGACGGCCTCGAAGTCGAACTCGACTTTCGTGGCCATCGCCGGGGTCTCGACCCACTCGCCGTTCTCCCAGTGGCGCGCGGGGGCGGTCACCTCGCGGATGTTGATCTCGGGATTGAAGTTGGTCGCAAAATGCTGGCCGTGATCGCCGCCGTTGCAGTCGAGGATGTCGAGCTGGCGGATGGTCTTGAGCTTGTGCTTCCTGAGCCACATCGTGAACACGGATGTGACGCCCGGATCGAAGCCCGAGCCGAGAAGGGCCATCAGGCCGCGCTCCCGGAAGCGGTCGTGGTAGGCCCACTGCCACTTGTATTCGAACTTCGCCTCGTCCTTCGGCTCGTAATTGGCGGTGTCGAGGTAGTTCACGCCCGCCTCCAGGCACGCGTCCATGATCGGCAGGTCCTGGTACGGCAGCGCGAGGTTGACCACGAGCGAAGGTTGCACGCGGCGGATCAGGTTGACCATCGCGGGCACTTCCTCGGCGTCGATCGAATACGTCTGCACATCCCGCCCGGTGCGCTGCTTCACGCTCGCGGCGATCGCGTCGCACTTGCTCTTGGTGCGGCTGGCGAGATGAATGTCGGAAAATACGTCCGCATTCATCGCCATCTTGTGCACGCAGACCGAGCTGACCCCGCCCGCACCGATTACCAGAACTGTCGACATGTTTTCTCCGAGGAACTTGCGTAAGCGCCATTGGCGCTGAATGCCGAACGCCCTAGTCGGGGCGAATGTTTCGCGAAAGCCCCCGAGCACCCACCCGCGATGGCGTGCTGAGCGCGGCGGAACGGATCGCGGCGATCCTCCCGCCCACCCCGCTGCTGCGCGTGGACATCCGCGGCGTGGCGGTCCACGCCAAGGCGGAGGTGCTGCAGCCGATCGGCTCATTCAAAATCCGCGGCGCGTGGCACCGGCTGAGCGATCTCAGTCCCGCCGAGCGGGAGGCGGGGGTCGTCGCGGTGTCGAGCGGCAACCACGCGCAGGGCGTCGCCTGGGCGGCGCGCGAGCTCGGGATCGCCGCAGCGATCGTCATGCCGGCCGACGCCCCGCGCGTGAAGCTCGAGGCAACCCGCGCGCTGGGCGCGGAGGTCATCCTCTACGACCGCGTCGGCGGCGAGGACCGCGAAGCGTTGGCCAATGCCCTATGCGACGCGCGCGGTCGCACGCTGGTCCATGCCTACGCCGATCCGTGGGTGATCGAGGGCCAGGGCAGCGCGGGGGTCGAGATCGCAGCTCAGCTCGGGCGGCAGCCTTCGCGGATCGTCGTGTGCTGCGGCGGCGGCGGGCTCACCGCGGGGCTCGCGCTCGCTTGCCCGGCGGCCGCGATCCATCCGGTCGAGCCGGAAGGGTGGGACGATGTGCGCCTTAGTCTCGAGCGCGGCGAGATCGTGCGCGTAGCCGCCAACCCGCCCGCCACCGCGTGCGATGCGATCCAGACCCCGCAGACCGCCCCGGTCAATTTCGCGGTGCTCAAAGCGCGCTGCGAGCCAGGCATCGCGGTGACCGAGGCCGAAGTGCGCGCGGCGCAGCGCTTCGCGTTCGCCAAGTTGCGGCTGGTGGTCGAGCCCGGCGGCGCGGCCGCGCTGGCTGCGGCGCTGACGGGCAAGGTCCCCCTCGACGAGGATACGGTAGTCATGCTCACCGGGGGCAACACCGATGCCGCTGCGTTTGCCGCGGTGCTGGCCCGCGACGATTAGGGCTGTCCTACACGAGGCCTGCACGATAATCAGGCCGTGTGCGCTTCCGCCGGCTGCTTGGGGTAGAGCAAGGGGCCCGACGGGGATCGCGATTTGGGTGTCAACTCAGTGTCACCTTTCGCGCGCGGCGCCCAGGTGGGGGAGATAGTTCGATGCAGGCACAGATGCTTGCGCCAGCCGCGGTGCTGGTGGCGTGGACGCTGGTGATGCTGGTGTGGACCGCGGCGACGCGCTTTCCGGCGATGAAGCGCGCGGGGATCGATCTGGCCAGGAGCAAGCCCGGCGGGCGCGGGCAGGATCTCGAAGGCGCGATCGACGATCGGGCGAACTGGAAGTCGCACAACTACGCGCACCTCGTCGAGCAGCCGACGCTGTTTTACGCGGTGTCGTTGATCATCGCGCTGCTCGGCGCGGGCCCCGGCGACGTGCTGGTGGCGTGGCTCTACGTCGCGTTGCGGGTGGCCCACTCGCTGTGGCAGGCGCTAGTCAACGTCGTCTCGGTGCGCTTCGCAATCTTCATCCTCGCCACCCTGGCGCTTGCCGTGCTGACCGCGCGGGCGATCGCGCTCACGCTGTTCGCCGACCCGAGCATCGTCGTATGATCGGCATGGAGATACTGAAGCCGGTCGTCGCGCTGCTCGCGTGGACGATGGCGATGTGGGCGTGGATGTACGCCACCCGCCTGCCGGCGATCGCCAAGCTGCCGAGACCGGACACCCCTGATGCAGACCGGGGGTGGACGAGCGCCCGGCTCGAAGCGCTGCTGCCCGCGCAGGTCCAGTGGAAGGCGCACAACTACAACCACCTGCACGAAGCGCCGACGGCGTTCTACGCGGTGGCGATCGTGCTGGCGATCGTCGGCCAGGGCGACGGGCTCAACGCCGCGCTGGGGTGGATCTACGTCGCGTTGCGGATCGTCCATTCGATCTGGCAGGCGACCGTCAATCGGGTGGCGGTCCGCTTCGCGCTGTTCGCGCTATCGAGTCTGGTGCTGATCGCGCTGATCCTCCACGCGGCGATCGCGGTGTTCGATCTGTCTTAGCTTCCGGCCGGTATCTCGACTGCGGGCTGCGCCCTTGCGAACGGGTCGCAGACGGTTCGAAAGTCCGTTCGTCTCGAGCGAAGTCGAGACCCGGCTGATCAGGCTCACTCCGCCGCTTCGGCCGCCGCGCTCGCGGCGAACTCCCGCTCCGCCAGGAAGCGCTCGGCGTCGAGCGCGGCCATGCAGCCGGTGCCCGCCGCGGTCACCGCCTGGCGATAGACGTGGTCCATCACGTCGCCGCAGGCGAACACGCCGGGGATGGCGGTCCTGGGCGTGCCCGGCTCGACCTTGAGATAGCCGCCGTCGATCATCTCGAGCTTGCCCCTGAACAGCTCAGTCGAAGGGGCGTGGCCGATCGCCACGAACGCGCCATCGACCGCGAGTTCGCTCGCCGCGCCGGTCACCGTGTCGCGCAGTTCGAGATGCGTCAGCCCGCCGGCCAGCGGATCGCCGGCGAAGCGCTCGACCGCCTTGTTCCACAGGACCTTGATCTTGGGATGCGCGAACAGCCGCTCCTGCAGGATGCGCTCCGCGCGCAGCGAATCGCGCCGGTGGACCAGGGTCACATCGTCCGAATGGTTGGTGAGGTAGAGCGCTTCCTCCACCGCGGTGTTGCCCCCGCCGATCACCGCGACCTTCTTGCCGCGATAGAAGAAACCGTCGCAGGTGGCGCAGGCCGACACGCCCTTGCCGCCCAGCTCCATCTCGCCGGGCACGCCGAGCCACTTGGCCTGCGCGCCGGTGGCGATCACCAGCGTCTCGCCCTCGTACACGTCGCCGCTGTCGCCCGTGGCCCGGAACGGCGGCCCCGACAGGTCGACATCGACGATCGTATCCCACATCATCCGCGCGCCGACATGCTCGGCCTGGGCCTGCATCTCCTGCATCAGCCAGGGCCCCTGGATCACGTCCCGAAAGCCCGGGTAGTTCTCCACATCGGTGGTTATGGTGAGCTGGCCGCCGGGCTGGAGCCCTTGGACCACGATCGGCGCCATCATCGCGCGCGCGCCGTAGATCGCCGCCGAGAGCCCCGCGGGGCCCGAGCCGATGATGAGCATGCGCGTCGTGTGAGTGGCCATCGTAGTCTCCGTCAGCGGCGCGAGATAAGTCCGGCGGGCGGCGAAATCGAGTCGTCCAGCCGTGCTATCCCCGTCAGGCGAGGAAGCGGGCGCGCAGTCGCTCGCGCAAGGTGTCGTCGACCCCGACCGCGCGTTCGAGCCAGCCGTCGAGCGAGCCGGCCATCTCGCCCGCCACCTGATGGAAGCGCGCGAGGTAGTCCTCGTGCACACCCAGCAGCGCCTGGATCGCCGCCTCGTCGATCGGCCGGCCCAGCCGCGCCTCGAAGGTGGGCATCGACTGGGCCCGAAGCACGTGAAAGGTCGGCGAGCTGTTGGTCAGCAGGAACTCGTGCGCCTGGTCGTCTTGCGAGACGCCGAGAACATGCAGCAGCAGCGTCGCGGCGATGCCGGTGCGGTCCTTGCCGGCGAAACAGTGGACGAGGCTCGCCCCATCGCGTGTCGCAAGCGCGCGAAGATAGCGCCCGAACATCGCCTGCATCGCCGGGTTGGCCGGCATGCGGGAGTAGACGGCGAGCATCCGGTCGCGCGCATACTGCTCGGTGGTCACCTCGGGCCCGATGTCCATGTGCGGCGGGCTGGAGGTGGTCTCGCCGTCGTGCGCGATGATCTCCCCCACCCAGCCGTCGTGACGCCGGCAGGGATGCCGCTCGCGCTCGCCGATCCCCCTGAGGTCGATCACCGTGCGGATGTCGAGCCGGGCCAGCGCGGCGAGATCTGCATCGGTCGCGCCGACATGCTGGCCCGACCGATAGAGCAACCCGCGCCGGACGCTGCCGCCCTCGGCCGCGTAGCCGCCGTAGTCGCGAAAGTTGTGGATGCCCTCGAAGTTCGGAACGGTCATGCGGGGCGCCCTGCCAGCGCGGGCGCTACTCGGCAACCGGCTGCGGGTTGTTGGGCACCAGGATCAGCGTCTGCCCTTCCACCCGCCACGATTTCAGCCGCGACAACAGGTTCATCCCGATTACGTTGGTCTCGCCGATGTTCGGCGCGATCACCGCATCGAGCCCGCCGGCCTTGACGTTGCCGAAGCGCAAGGCCTCGATTGTGGTGAGCTCGGCGGAGACGGTGCCGTTGGCGGTGGCGATGCGCACCGGCATGCCGCCGGTGCGCGGCTCGAGCCCCGCGCGGCGAGCCAGCGGGACCGATACCGCGGTCAGTGTCGCGCCGGTATCGACCAGGAAGGGCGCGGTCACGCCGTTGATCTCGGCGCTGATCCAGAAGTGCCCGTCGGGGTGGAGCGGCACCCGCGTCTCGCCGCCCGCGACCGTCTGCGTCGGGAGGCCGAGCTCGGGCACCGCGATGTCGAGCCGCGGATCGAACCGCGAGACCTGCAGCACCACCACGATCAGGATGCCCGCGAGCGCGAGCGTGCTCGCTCCGGCGAGCACCCGGCCGACGCCGCCATAGCGGCGCGCGAGCGCGCTCCCGAGCATGCTGCCGATGACCGCGGCGACGGTCGCCATCAGCAGGCCGGACTTGGGGATCTCGCGGATCACCCCCGCGAGTGCATCGAAGATCGCCTGCGCGTCCATGGGCATCGCCTATATGTGGGCGGCTTTACCCGCCCTGACTAGTGCCAGGCTAGGGCGCGCTGCGCGGCACGGTGGCGTCGGCGAGGATCAGCGCGAATTGCCCGGCCTCGTCGAGCCAGCGGCGGCGCGGAGTCCAGCCGCCCGCGAGCAACAGCAGGGTGGCGCTGCGGCGCGAGAACTTATGGCTGTTCTCGGTGTGGATCGTCTCCCCCGCTGCCATCGCGAAGCGCCGTCCGGCGACGGTGAATTCGATCGCGCGGGTCGCTTCGAGATGCATCTCGATCCGCGAGAAGTCGTCGTTCCACCGGGCGACGTGCCGCAGCGCGTCGAGCGGTATGGTGCCGCCGAGCTCGCGGTTGATGCGCTGCGCGAGGTTGAGGTTGAAGGCCGCGGTGACACCTGCCGCGTCGTCGTATGCCGCCTCCAGCACCGCCGGGTCCTTGACCAGGTCCATGCCGATCAGCAGCCGGCTGCCCTCGCCGAGCGTCGCGCGCATCGTGCGCAGGAGATCGGTGGCGGTGCGCGCGACCATGTTGCCGATCGTCGATCCGGGGAAGAAGCCGAGCTTGGGCAGTCCCGCCACCGCATCGGGCAAGGCCACCTCGCGCATGAAGTCCGCCTCCACCGGATACACGGGCAGACCCGGGAACTTGTCCGCCAGCGCGGTGGCCGAGGCCCGCAGAAAGTCGCCCGAGATGTCGAGCGGCACATAGGCGGCGGGCGCGATCGCTGACAGCAGCAGCGGCGTCTTGACCGAGCTGCCCGAGCCGAATTCGACCACGGCCCGGCCCTCGCCGATCAGCGCGCGAAACTCGCTGCCATGCGCGGCGAGGATCCGCGTCTCCGCGCGCGTCGGATAGTATTCGGGCAGCTCGGTGATCGCCTCGAACAGGCGCGAGCCGGCCTCGTCGTAGAACCAGCGCGCGGGGACCGCCTTCTGCGGCTCCGCCAACCCTTTGAGCACGTCGCTGCGAAAGGTGGTGGCGACCCCGTTCTCGTCGTGATCGACCAGCCGCATGCCCTGCCCGGCGGGCATTCAGGCGTCCTTCGCCAGCCGCAGACCGGTGAACTGCCAGCGCTGGTGGGGGTAGAAGAAATTGCGGTAGCTGGGGCGCGAATGGCCGCGCGGGGTGGCGCAGCTGGCACCCTTCAGCACCACCTGCCCGCTCATGAACTTGCCGTTGTACTCGCCCACCGCTCCGCCGGCGGGGCGGAAGCGGGGATAGGGAAGGTAGGCCGAGCGGGTGAACTGCCAGCAATCGCCGAACAGGTCGCCGCCGCCGCGCGGCAGCGGGGGTGCGGCTGCGTCGAGCTGGTTGCCGGCCGCGGGATCGTGGCCCTGCGCGATCGCCTCCCATTCGAACTCGGTCGGCAGCCGTGCTCCGGCCCACGCGGCGTAGGCGTCGGCTTCGTAGAACGAGATATGCGTGACCGGAGCATGGGGCTGGCGCGGCTGCCAGCCGCGGTGCGTGAATTGTTCGCCCTCGCGCCAATACAGCGGCGCGGCGATGCCTTCGGACTGGACCCAGGCCCAGCCGTCGGACAGCCACAGCGAGGCGGTGCGGTAACCCCCGTCGTCGATGAACGCCTGCCACTCGGCGTTGGTCACCAGCGCGCCGGCAAGCGCGAAGGGTTCGAGCAACACGCGGTGGCGCGGCCCCTCGTTGTCGAATGCGAAGCCGCGCCCTTCGTGGCCGACCAGCGCGATGCCGCCGGGATGCCGGTGCCAGGCCGATCCGCCCGACGCGCGAGCATCCGCGGAACCTGCGTTCTCCCACATCGCCGGGCCAAGCGGGTTCTGGAACAGCGCGTGCTTGATGTCGGTCAGCAGCAGTTCCTGGTGCTGCTGCTCGTGCGCGATGCCCAGCAGGACAAGCGGTTCGAGCGACGGCTCGGCGAGGAGCGGCTCCATCGCCTCGTTCACGTTCGATCGCCAGTCGCGGATTTCGGCGAGGTTCGGGCGCGACAGCATCCCGCGCCTCGGCCGCGCGAGCCGGGCGCCCTCGGCCTCGTAATACGAGTTGAACAGGTACGCCCAATCCTCGCGCCAGGTTCGGGAACCGGGGCGATGGTCGCGCAGCAGGAACGTTTCCCAGAACCAGGTGGTATGCGCCAGATGCCACTTCGCCGGGCTGGCGTCGTCCATCGACTGGATGGTGGCGTCGGCATCGGAGAGCGGCGCGGCGAGCGCTTCGGTGAGCGCGCGGGTGCCGAGGAACGCCGCGCACAACGCCTGCTCCCGCGCTGGCGCCAGCACGCGCTTGCTCGACTGGGGCACCGAACTTCTCCTGCAGCGCCTGTTTTCAACGACTGTCATTGATTAAGGTTGCGAGTCAAAGACGCAAATCGCCATCGGCGACGGACGGGAGGCGTGACATGCGCACACGGCAGGCATTCATCGAACAGACCGGCGGGCCGGAAGTCATCCGCTGGCGCGAGGTCGAACTGCCGTCGCCCGGCCCCGGGCAGGCGCTGATCCGGCACGAGGCGATTGGGCTCAATTATATCGACACCTACCACCGCTCCGGCCTCTACCCGATCGCGCTGCCCGCAACGCTGGGTCTCGAAGCCGCGGGACTGGTCGAGGCCGTGGGTGAGGGCGTGAGCCAGGTGAAGCCCGGCGACCGCGTTGCGACCTTCGGACCGAGCCTGGCCGCCTACGCCGATGCGCAACTGGTCGATGCGCGCGAGTTGTTCGTGCTGCCCGACGGCATAGACACACGCACCGCCGCCGCGGTGCTGCTCAAGGGCGCAACCACCGAGATGCTTGCCGAACGGGTCGCCCCGCTCCGCGCCGGCGAATGGGCGCTGGTCCACGCGGCCGCCGGCGGGGTCGGGCAACTGCTGGTCCAGTGGCTCGCCGCGCGCGGCGTCCGGGTGGTCGCCACCGCCGGTTCGGCGGACAAGCGCGAACTGGCGGGAAAGCTCGGCGCCGAGGTTGCGCTCGACACGGGCGCGATCGACCTCGCCGAGCAAATACGCGAGGCAACCGGCGGGGCGGGCGTGCGGGCAACGTACGACGGCGTCGGCGCGAGCACCTGGGCAGCTTCGCTCGCGGCGACCGGGCGCCGCGGCATCATCGCCAGCTTCGGCAACGCGAGTGGCCCCGTCAGCGGGGTCAACCTCGGCGTGCTCGCAGCGGCGGGCTCGCTGTTCGTCACCCGCCCGACGCTGTTCGACTACTACCGCGAGCCGGCCGAGCGTGCGGCGGGCAGCGCCAGGCTGTGGGACATGGTCGCCAGCGGCAAGCTCAGGGTCGAGGTCGGCCAGATCTATCCGCTGGCCGAAGCCGCGCAGGCGCACCGCGATCTCGAGGGGCGCCGGACGGTCGGCTCGACGCTGTTGTTGCCCTAGGGCCCACACCTAGGCGGCGTTCGCCTGCCGCCCGCTGGCCTCGAGATTGAGCATCTCGGCGAGCAGGAACGCGAGCTCGAGCGACTGCGCCGCGTTCAATCGCGGATCGCAATGCGTGTGATAGCGATCGCCCAGCGCTTCGTCGGTGATCGCCACCGCGCCGCCGACGCATTCGGTCACGTCCTGCCCGGTCATCTCGATGTGGATGCCGCCGGCATGGGTGCCCTCCGCCCGGTGAACCGCGAAGAACCCCTTCACCTCCCCCAGGATGCGATCGAACGGGCGGGTCTTGAACCCGCTGTCGGACTTGACGACGTTGCCGTGCATCGGGTCGCAGCTCCACACCACCGGGTGCCCTTCGCGCGCCACCGCGCGCACCAGCCGCGGCAGGCCGGCTTCGACCTTATCGCTGCCGAACCGGCTGATCAGCGTGATCCTTCCGCCCTCGCGCGCCGGATTGAGCGTGTCGAGCAGCCGCAGCAGGTCCTCGGTATCGAGACTGGGGCCGCACTTGATGCCGAGCGGATTGCCGATGCCGCGGCAGAACTCGACATGGGCACTGCCCGGGAAGCGGGTGCGGTCGCCGATCCACACCATGTGCGCCGAACAGTCGTACCAGTCGCCGGTCAGGCTGTCGCGCCGGGTGAGCGCCTGCTCGTAGGGCAGCAGCAGCGCCTCGTGGCTGGTGTAGAACGACGTCCGCTCGAGCTGCGGCAGCGTCTCGGGGTTGACCCCGCAGGCCTCCATGAAGTCGAGCGCCTCGCCGATGCGATCGGCGACGTCCTTGAACTTGTCGGCCCACGGGCTGCGGCCCATGAAATCGAGCGTCCAGCGGTGCACCTGGCGCAGGTTGGCGTAGCCGCCCCCGGCGAACGCGCGCAGGAGGTTGAGCGTCGCTGCCGCCTGCGAATAGGCACGGACCATGCGCTGCGGATCGTTGGTGCGGCTTTCGGGCGAGAACTCGATGCCGTTGACGTTGTCACCGAAATAGCTCGGCAGCGTCACCTCGCCCTGCGTCTCGAAGTCCGAACTGCGCGGCTTGGCGAACTGGCCGGCCATGCGCCCGACCTTCACCACGGGGCGCTTGCTGGCGAACGTCAGCACCACCGCCATCTGGAGCAGCACGCGGAACGTGTCGCGGATGTTGTTGGGATGGAATTCGGCGAAGCTTTCCGCGCAGTCGCCGCCCTGGAGCAGGAATCCGTGGCCGTTGGCGACATCCGCGAGGTCAGCCTTGAGCGCGCGGGCCTCGCCTGCGAACACAAGGGGGGGATAGCCGGCGAGCACGGCTTCCGCCTCGGCGAGCGCCGCGGGATCCGCGTAGCGCGGCAAATGGCGCGCCTCGGCCGCTTGCCAGCTATCGGGGGTCCATTGCTTTGCCACTTTACCGCTTCCTGTCTCCTGGGCCGCCCACCGAACCGCATCGGCGATGCCGGTGGAAGCGCAATAATCTTGGCGCGGGTCAAGGCTGCGTGTTGCGCCCCGAGCGTCAGCGTCCCTCGGAAGACCCCGGCGCAACTGCCGGCGCCGCTCGCGTGGCGAGCTGCTGGCCCTCGGGAATGATCGCCAGCTTGAACGGCTCGCGGCCCAGCAGATACTTTCGGGCAAGCGCCTGCATCGCTTCCGGCGTGGTCTGGGTGTAATCGTTGAGCAGCGTGCGCAGCAGCGCGACCCGCCGCGAATCGGTGCTCGCGCCTTCGAGCTGCCACAGCCAGAAGGTGTTGCCGGTCGACGCGCGGCTGATCGACTGCTTGAGCGGCTCGGTCACCCGCGCGAGCTCGTCGGGCGCCACCAGCGTTGTGGTGAGGTCGCGGACGATTTCATCGGTCGCGGCGAAGTAGGCCGGCACATCCTGCGGCCGAACCATCGCCAGCGCCTTGATCGAGCCACCGGTGGCGACATCCTCGGGCCACTCGTTCGCTACCTGCGGCGAGTAGCTCGCCCCGGTTCGCTCGCGCATCTCCTCGAGCAGCCGATTGTTGAACAGGTCCGAGAGGATCTGCAGCTGGCGCGATTCGCGCAGGCCTTCGACCCCGCCGCCGGTGGGCCAGGCGACCGCCGCCGCCGCCTGGTTCGCGTCGCCGCGGTGGTAGAGCACGCGCGGCACGGCGGCCGAAGCGAGCGTGGTCGCGCGGGCGAGCGCATCGGCCGGCAGCGGCGCGCGCGCAGGCAGCGCGCCGAAGGTCTTGCGCAACGCCTCGATCGCCGCCGGCTTGTCGAATTCGCCGAACACCAGCACCTCGACCGGGCCCTGCTTCAGCAGCGGCTCCCACACCCGGCGGAACCCCTCGGGGGTCGCGGCTTCGAGCTCGGCGGGGGTCGGCGTCGCATAGCGCGGGTCGCGCCCATAGAGCTCGTAGTCGAAATCGCGCTCGAGCACGCCGTTGGGGCTCGTAGCGTAGCTCTCGTAGGCCAGCCGGGCCGCCGCCTTCGCCCGCAGCACGGGGTTCGCGTCCCACCGCGGCATGCCCAGCTTGGCGGCGAACAGGTAAAGCTGATCGGCCAGGTCGGCCGAGCGGGTCTGCGCGGAGAAGGTGAACACCCCATCGTCGATCGCGAAGTCGAAGCCCATCTTGCGCCCCGTCGAGATGCGGTCGAGCTCCTCCTGCCCGAGCTCGCCGACGCCTGAGCCGACCAGCGCGGCCTCGCCGAGCTTGGCATAGACCGCATCCTGCGGCGCGAACGCCCGCCGGCCGGAGCCGAAGCGGACTTTCACCGTCACCCGCCCCGGCTCGGCGTTGTTGCTCCACAGGAGCGCGGTGGTGCCGTTGGCGAACTTGACGCGCTCGATGTCGAGCACCCCCAGCGGCGCCTGCTCGGCGACCTCGCCGGGCGCGCCCACGGGGGGCAGGTCGGCGAACGAGATCGCCCGGGCGGCGAGCCGCGCTCCGCTGTTGGCGCGCGCCGGCGCGAGCAGCGCGGTGCGCAGCGCCGCGGGGTTCGCCTCGGCGGCGTCGGGCGTCACGTAGACCGAGCGGATCACCGCGCCGGTGAACAGCGCGCGGGTGTGTTTGAGCACGTTGGCGGGCGTGAACCGATGGCGCATCCCGTTGAACACCATCAGCACCGTCTCGGGCGCGGCGACGGTCTCGCGGATGTCGACCGCCTGGACGATATCGTCGGCGAGCTTCGAGCCGGCGAGCACCGCGCGCTGCTCGACCGAACTGGCGAAGGCGACCTCGAACTCGGCCATCTCGCGCGCGATCTCTTCCTGCGTCGGCGGCGTGGCGAGCGCGTCGGCAATCACCCCGCGCACGTCGGCGAGCGCGGCCCGCCAGTCCTCGGTCAGCGGCGCGAAGCTGACGAATGTCGCATCCGAGGTGCGGCTGACGTCGTCCTGATTGACCTGCGCGTAGAGGTACGAGCCCCCCGCCCGCGCGCGCGATTCCAGCCGCCGGTTGATGATCGCCTGCGCCAGCGAATCGAGCAGCAGGCCCTCGTTGTACTTGATCGTGTCGTTCACCGGCCGCCACGGCCGGGCGATGGCGTAAGTGAACGTGCGCGGCAGATCGGGCTCGACCAGCACCTGCGTCTCGCCGACGGGGTTGGCCTTGTCGGCCCCGGCCGGGGCGACCGGGTCGCCGAACGCCGGCGGTGGGACGTGCGGACCCTTGCCGTTCCAGTCGCCGAACCAGCGCTCAACCAGCAGCGCCAGCCTCCGCGGATCGGCGTCGCCGGCGACCACGATCACGGTGTTCTCCGGTCGGTACCAGCGCTCGTGAAACGCGCGCACCGCCTGCGGCGTGGCGGCGGTGAGCGTCGCCTCGGTGCCGATCGGCAGCCGGTTGGCGAGCCGCTGTCCGGCGAAGATCGTCTTGCGGCTCTCTTCGGCCACGCGCTTTGCCGCGGCCGCCTGCTCGCGCTTCTCGGCGAGCACGATCGGCAGATCGTCGGCGAGATTCTTCGCCGACAGCGCGGGCTCGCGGATCATGCCGGACAGCAGCTTGAACACCTCCTCGAGTTTGCCCGGATTGGCTTCGGGCACGTCGAGCTTGTAGACCGTCTGCGTCGGCGTCGTTTCGGCGTTGGTGTCGCTGCCGAACGTCGCGCCGAGCCGCTGGAACGTCGGGATCGCGGCGCCATCGGCGAGATACTTGCTCTGGCGGAAAGTCATGTGCTCGATCAGGTGCGCGAAGCCCTGTTCGTGGTCTTCCTCGTGGATCGAGCCGGCGTCGATCCGCACCCGGATCGAGACCTGCTCGGGCGGCACGCCGTTCCGCCGCACCGCGTAGCGCAGCCCGTTGGGCATCTCGCCGAATAGCCATTCAGTATCGCGCGGGACGTCGCTGCCGCGGTAGATCCACGGGGTCTCGCTGCCGGTCTGCAGGTGCTGGGGCGCGGCCGGCGGCGCCGCCACTTGCGCCGCGAGCGGCGAGGCGACGACGGCGAGCGAAAGAAGCGGCGCGAGATGCCGGGCGGCACGCGAAAGGAAGCTCATGGGCGCGGTCTATAGGGGCGGGCTGCGTGAAGGGATAGTGAATGCGCGCCAAGAAACGCTGCCCTGCGCCGCCTTGCCCCGCCCCCTCCCCGCCCCTACATCGCGGCCAT
>JBHWTG010000011.1:0-4708 GCA_043427735.1 Tsuneonella sp.
GTCTCGGCCGACCGGCACGACGCGATGATCGACGAGCTCCGCGAGATCGGGGACGTCACGACGGTCACCACCTCGGCGCAGGACGTCACGCTCGCCACCATCGACATCGCCGCCCGCATCGAGAGCCTCGAGTCGTCGATCTCGTCGCTCCGCGGGATGCTCGAGCGGGCCGCGCACGCCGACCGGCTGGTGCGCCGCAGCCGCGCGCGGCTGACCGCCGACCGCGCCCGCTATCTGGCGCACCCGGACTGGGTCGCACGGCCGGAGCTGCACGTGCCCGCGCAAGTCTGGCGCCCGCGCATCGACACCCGCGACGGGCTCAAGGCAACCGCCCGCTGGTACCGCGAGAAGGGCTGGTTGTGAGGCGCGCCCACCGCGCCTAGCATCCGCGCGGGGATCGCGAGTCGCGCCGGGCGGAAAAGCCCGGCCCGTCAACTCGAACAGGGGAACACCGATGAAGAACATTGCGCTCGCAGTCGTGCTGGCGACGCTCACCGCGTGCCAGCAGCAGGAAGCCGCGCCGGAAGCGGAAGCCACGCCCGAAGCAGCAGCGGCGCCCGCGGCAGCCACGCTCGCTGCCGATGGCAAGCCATCCCATGGCAAGTTCCAGGTGACGCGGGCCGACGGCACCGTGATCACCGACGACGTCCGCCCGGATGGCACGTATGTGACCACGCTGCCCGACGGCACCACCGAAACCGGCAGGTGGGAGCAGAAGGGCCCGAATGCCTACTGCGTCACCGAAGACAAGGAAGGCGCCGAGCAACTGTGCTACGAGGAGCGGGTGGACGACAAGGGGGTCTACACCTCGAAGAACCCGAAGACCGGCGAAGTCTCGACGGTGGTCCGCGTCGAAAGCTGATCCTTACGCCAGGGGCGCTCTAGGGCCCTACAGGAACGGCTCGTACCCCGGCGGCAGCTCGCCGTCGGGGCCGAGCTGGACGGGCGAGTGGATGCCGCATTCGGTCTTGTCCCAGCCCTTCCACCGGCCCGAGCGCGGGTCCTCGCCCGGCGCGACCTTGCTCGTGCACGGCGAGCAGCCGATCGACGGATAGCCCGCCGCGACCAGCGGGTGCGGGGGCAGCTCGTGCGCGGCGATGTAGGCGGCGAGCTGGTCCGCCGACCAGTCGATCAGCGGGTTGATCTTGAGCCGGCCGAGCGCGTCCGACCGGTCGGGCTCGAACCGCGGCAGGTTCGCGCGCGTGCTCGCCTGGAACGCCTTGCGCCCGGTCAGCGAGGCGTCGAACCGGCCAAGCGCGGCGGCCAGCGGGCGCACCTTGCGCAGCTCGCAGCAGCCGTCGGGGTCGTACGACCACCTGAGGCCGCTCGCGTCGCGCGCCGCCAGCTCGGCCGGGTCGGGCGCGAGCACGTGCAGGCTGGCGAGGCCGAGCCGCTCGACCAGCGCGTCGCGGTAAGCGAGCGTCTCGGCGAAATGCTTGCCGGTGTCGAGGAACAGCACCGGAGTGTGCGGCGCGGCGTGTGCCACAAGGTGCAGCAGCACCGCGCTCTCGGCGCCGAAGCTCGAGACCACCGCGACCCGGCCGGCCACCCCGTCGCACAGGACCGCCTCGAGCAGCTCGGCGGTCGTCGCGGAGCGATACTCGTGGTTGAGGCGATCGGCGTCGGCCGCGGTGAAGCGCGGCGCGGGGTCGATCCGGTCGACCAGCCGGGCGAGGCCGAGGTCAGCCACCGTGGCGCAGGCGCCAGATCGGCACGCGCCAAGGCGCATCCTGGGGGTCGGCGGCGGGTTGATAGACGAATTCCCAGCGGGTCAGCGCCGCTTCGGCATCGGCCGGGTCGAACGGCTTGTCGGGCGCGAAGCTGTCGAATCCGCAGCGGCGCATGAAGAAGATGAGATCGACCAGCACGTCGCCGGTCGCCTTCAGTTCGCCGGTGTAGCCGGCCTCGCGCAGCATCCGCGCGGTCGAGAAGCCGCGGCCGTCGCGGAACCGGGGGAAATCGACCTCGATCAGCCGCACGCGCGCGAGGTGCGGGAACAGCACGGTGACGTCCTCGCCCGCCTCGATCCGCACCGAGTCGGCTTCCTCCTGCTCGAGGAACGCGTCGAGCGAGACCGCGGGCTCGTCGGCCGCCGGGTCGTCGCGGAAGCGAAGGGCGGTCGGGAACGCCTGGTTGCCGGGCTCAGCCATAGATCGCCTCCTTGAAGCCATCCATGCCGACGCGGCGGTAGGTGTCGATGAAACGCTCGCCCGGATGGCGGATCGTGCGGTATTGCTCGACCGCGCGCTCGACCGCGTCGACGATACCGTTCTCGTCGAACCCCGGGCCGGCGATCTTGGCCTGGGTGGTGTCCTCGTCGCCCGAGCCGCCGAGCAGGAGCTGGTAGCTTTCGCTGCCTTTCCGGTCGACGCCGAGGATGCCGATGTTGCCCGCGTGGTGGTGGCCGCAGGCGTTGATGCAGCCCGAGATCTTGATCTTGAGCTCGCCGATGTCGGCCTGCCGCGCGGGGTCGGCGAACCGCTCGGCGATCTTCTGCGCCACCGGGATCGAGCGCGCGTTGGCGAGGCTGCAGTAGTCGAGCCCCGGGCAGGCGATGATGTCGCTGACGAGATCGAGGTTGGCATCGGCGAGGCCGGCCGCGGCGAGCGCCTGCCACAGCGCGTGGAGGTCCGCCTTGCGCACGTGCGGCAGCACGAGGTTCTGCGCGTGCGTGGCGCGCAGCTCGTCGAAGCTGTAGCGCTCGGCGAGATCGGCGACCAGGTCCATCTGCTCGGCCGAGATGTCGCCGGGAATGCCGCCGACGGGCTTGAGGCTGATGTTGGCGATCGCGTAGCCGGGGGCCTTGTGCGGCGCGACCTGGCGCTTGGCCCACCGGGCGAAGGCGGGGTCGGACAGGTCGAGCTCGTCGCTGAGCCCCTGCTCGAACGGCGGCGGGGCGAAGTGGGCGGCGATGCGGTCGTATTCGGCCTGCGGAAAGTCGCCTTCGAGAGAAAGAAAGTGTTGAAATGCGTCTTCCACCTGGCGACGAAATTCATCCTGCCCCAGGTCGTGGACGAGGATCTTCATCCGCTGCTTGTGGATGTTGTCGCGCCGCGCGTGGCGATTCCACACGCGAAGAACCGCCTGCAAGTAGCTGAAGATCTGGCTCGTCGGCAGGAACTCGCGGATGCGGTAGGCGATGAACGGGGTGCGCCCCATGCCGCCGCCGGCATAGACCTCGAAGCCGATCTCGCCTGCCGAATTCGCCACGATCCGCAGCGCGAAATCGTGCCAGCGCAGCGCCGCGCGATCCGCCTCCGAGGCAATCACCGCGATCTTGAACTTGCGCGGCAAGTAGCTGAATTCAGGCATGAACGTTGTCATCTGCCGGAGCATCTCGGCCCATGGGCGCGGGTCGATCAGCTCGTCGGCGGCGGCGCCGGCGTATTGGTCGGAGGAGATGTTGCGGATCGATTCCCCGCTGGTCTGGATCGCGTGCATCTCGACCTTGGCGAGATCGGCCAGAATATCAGGCGCTTCGGCGAGCTTGATCCAGTTGTACTGGATGTTCTGGCGGGTGGTGAAATGGCCGTACCCGCGGTCGTACTTGCGCGCGATCTGGGCCAGCGCGCGCATCTGCCGCGAATCGAGCGTGCCGTAGGGGATCGCGACCCGCAGCATATAGGCATGGAGCTGGAGATAGAGCCCGTTCTTCAGCCGCAGCGGCTTGAACTGGTCGTCGTCGAGCTTGCCCTCGATCCGCCGGCGGACCTGGTCGCGGAATTCCTCCACGCGGGTGTCGACCATCGCCTGGTCGTAGTGGTCGTATTTATACATCGTCGCCTCGGTGGGCTTCGAGACGGGCCCTCGACGGGCTCGGTCCCTCCTCAGCCCGAACGGAGAAATAGACAAAAGCCCGCTCGCCCTGAGGAGCGATCGAGCGCAGCGGCGTAGCCGCCCTTCGGCTGCCTGCCTTCAGCAGCCGCTCAGGATAAACTCCGTCGAGAGCGCGTCTCGAAGGGCCCATCAGATCACCCATTCGCGCGCGTCGGGGTCGGCGGGCTTGAGCGTGAGGTCGGGGCGCACGGTCGGGCCCAGGGCGCGGATGCGGTCCTTGATGTGCGCCGGGCGCACGCGCCCGTCGGGGGTCTTCTCGCCCTCGATCGCGTAGGGGTTGTTGACCCGGCAGGCGGCCGCCTCGCGCGCCATGATCGCCTCGGCCTGGTCGCCGGCATCGACCGCGTCCTCGACGTGAAGCGACCAGTCGTAGCCGGTCCACCAGGTCACCGCGCCGGTCTTGAGATCGTTGCCGGTGAGGATCTTCACGGCATCACCCGCTCGTCCCGAGCCCCGTCGAGGGACGCGAGCGCGGCGACCGCAGCGTCGCCCCGCGCGGCGACCTCGCCGATCACGATCAGCGCTGGGCTCTTGACCCGTTCGCGCCGCACGAGATCGGGCAGCGCCGCGAGGGGGCCGCGCAGCACGCGCATCGCCGGGCGGCAGGCGTTCTCGATCACCGCCAGCGGCATCTCGGGCGCGAGCCCGTCGGCCATAAGCTTTTCAGCGATTTGCGGGGCGGTCTTCACACCCATGTAGATGACCAGCGTGCGCCCCTTGCCCGCGAGGCCCGCCCAGTCCTGCTCGGCAAGCCCCCCTTCGAGGCCGCCCGCGGCGTCGGTCGGGACATGCTTGCATTGCCCGGCGACGAAGCTGACCACGCTCGAGGCGTCGCGGTGAGTCAGCGCGATCTGCGCGGCGGCGGCGGCGC
>JBHWTG010000012.1:0-6453 GCA_043427735.1 Tsuneonella sp.
GATCTGCGACCCGGTCGCTCGGCGGAGCGGCCGTCGCCCCTTGCCCCAGCGCGGCCTGCGGCGCCAGCGCCAGCAGCAGCGCGGCCCCCAGCGGAGCGAGAGTGCGAAGGATCGATTGGCCGAGGATCATCGGTGCGCAGCTTTCCGTCTTATCGTGCCGAGTGATGCCCGCCGGTGCGCGGCTGCCTGAGACACCGCCCCGAGCACCGCCAAAGCCCCGCCGGGCGCGGGTTTGCGCGGGCCTATACGCGCGCTTGCGGCCTGTCTCAAGCGCTTCTAGGGAGATTTTTCCCCGCTCGGGCTCCCTCCTGCCGAAGCTGCCGATCCGCCGATGACCGACGAAGAAGTGCTGCACGAATTCCGCGAATGCGAGGCGCTGCTCGAAGGCCATTTCAAGCTCTCGAGCGGGCGCCACAGCGCCTACTATCTGCAATGCGCGCGGGTGCTGATGAACCCCGATCGCGCCGGCCGGCTCGCGATCGCATTGGCCCAGAAGCTGCCGCGCGAGCTGCGCGCGAGCATCGACGTGGTCGTCAGCCCGGCGATGGGCGGGATCATCATCGGCCCCGAGATGGGCCGCGCGCTCGGCAAGGACGCGCTGTTCCTCGAGCGGCCCGAAGGCACGTTCGAGCTGCGCCGCGGCTTCCGCCTCGAACCCGGCGCCAGGGTGCTGATGGTCGAGGACGTCGTCACCACCGGGCTGTCGAGCCGCGAGGCGATCGCCGCCGTCCACCGCGAAGGCGGCGAGGTGATCGCGGAGGCGGCGCTGATCGACCGTTCGAGCGGCACCGCCGACCTCGGGGTGCCGTTCTATCCGCTGATCGACATCCATTTCCCCAGCTATGCCGAGGACGAGCTGCCGGCCGAGCTCGCGGCCGTCCCGGTGACCAAACCGGGGAGCCGAAAACTCTGACCCGCGCCTTGCGCCTCGGCGTCAACATCGACCACGTTGCGACGATCCGCAACGCGCGCGGCGGGGATCATCCCGATCCGGTGCGCGCGGCCGAAATTGTCGCGCGTTGCGGCGGCGACGGGATCACCGCGCACTTGCGCGAGGATCGCCGCCACATCCGCGACGAGGATCTGGCGCGCATCCAGGCGGCGACCGACCTCCCCCTCAACCTTGAGATGGCCGCGACCGAGGAAATGCTGGCGATCGCGCTGCGCCACAAGCCGCACGCCGCGTGCATCGTCCCCGAAAAGCGCGAGGAGCGCACCACCGAGGGCGGCCTCGACGCGGCGGGCCAGCACAACCACCTCGCACCGGTGGTGTCGCGCCTCGGCGATGCGGGCATCCGCGTCAGCCTGTTCATCGCCCCCGACGAGCGCCAGCTCGACGCCGCGCTGCGCCTCGGTGCGCCGGTGGTCGAATTCCACACCGGCGAATATGCCCACGCCAGCGGCGAGCAGGTGGCGGTCGAACTGAAGCGCATCGCCGACATGGCCGCGCTCGCCGCCAGGAACGGGATCGAGCCGCACGCCGGACACGGCCTCACCTACGCCAACGTCACGCCGATCGCCGCGATCCCGCAGCTCGCCGAGCTCAACATCGGCCATTACCTCGTCGGCGAGGCGGTGTTCGTCGGGCTCGAAGCTGCAGTGCGCCAGATGCGCGAGCTGATGGACGCGGCGCGCTGACTATGATGCTTGCACGTGATGCTTGCGTGCTTTTTCCGGTTCCGATAGCCTGGTATCATGAACGACATGACACCCGTTCCCCGGCATCGCCAGGCGGCAATCACGATCCGCTCCGATAAGGCTGCGCGATTGTTGGCGCAACTCACTCGCGATGGGCGCAGTCAAGCGCAAGTGATCGAAGACGCGTTGAAAAGAGAAGTCGAGGCTGCGCCGAAACTCACCCCCGAAGAGCTGATTGCGCAGATCGATGCCATCGTAACACCTGGACACGGCTTGCCCGGCAAATCTCGGCAAGAGATCGAAGACGAGTTGTATGACGAATACGGCGCGCCGCGTTGATCGTAGACAGCTCGGCCCTCATCGCGATCGTCGTCGGCGAAACGGCCTGGCAATCGATCCGCGAAGCGATCGCAACGGCGTCCGAAGTCTCGATACCGGCACCCGTATTCACTGAGACGCGGCTGGTCGTAGCTGGCCGCCACCGTGACCTGTTGGAGAACGCGGAACGTCTGTTTGAGTCGCTTATGCAAACGGGGGCGAAAGTCCTGCCTTTCGAGCACCGCCATGCGGACATTACCGCGGAGGCGCGCGAGCGATATGGCAAGGGCAACGGCCATGGGGGCGTGCTCAACTTCGGCGACCTGATGGTCTATGCCATCGCCAAGGATCGCGGCGAGCCGCTCCTGTGTACCGGGCGGGACTTTGCCACCACCGACCTTGAAATCCATCCCTCTTCTCGCCCCAGTCCATGATCATCGGCCTCGGCAGCGACCTCACCAACATGGACCGGATCGCCAACTCGCTCGAGCGGTGGGGCGAGAAGTTCGAGGCGCGCTGCTTCACCGAGATCGAGCGCACCAAGGCGGCCAGGCGCCCGTTCACCCGCGTCGGAACGTTCGCCAAACGGTGGGCCGCGAAAGAGGCGTTCGCCAAGGCGGTCGGCACCGGGTTCCGGCGCGGGGTGTTCCACAAGGACATCGGCGTGGTGAACGCGCCGTCCGGCGCGCCGACGCTGGCGTTGACCGGGGGGGCCGCGTTGCGGCTTGCCGAAATGGTCCCGCCCGGCCATGAGGCACGCATTCATCTCACTCTAACCGACGATCACCCATGGGCGCAGGCCTTTGTCGTGATCGAGGCAATTTCCCAATGAACAGCCTGAGCAATGCCTTGAGCACTCCCGAGAAGAAGCGCGAGAAAGTGAACTGGCTGGCCGAGGCGCGCGGCCTCGCCCTGATGCTGCTCGCGGTGCTGGCGTTCCACAGCCTGATCGCCAAGCCGTTCTATATCCCCTCGACCTCGATGGTGCCCAACCTGATGGTCGGCGACCGGCTGGTGGTCTCCAAGTATCCTTACGGCTGGAGCTGGGTGTCGGCCTCGTTCCACCTGCTGCCGCGCGGCAACTGGCGCGTGTGGCCGGCCACCCCCGAATACGGCGACATCGTGATCGCCGTGCCGCCCAATCGCGACGAGGATTACATCAAGCGCGTCGTCGCCCTCCCCGGCGACCGGATCGCGGTGACCGGCGGGCGCATCGTGCTCAACGGCAAGCCGGTGCCGCAGCGCGTCGAGCCCGACATCCGCATCCCGGTCGACGCGCAGCTGTGCAGCGGCGCCCCGTGCCTCGATTATTTCGAAGGCTTCCGCGTGCGCGCCGCGAGCGGCCGGGATTTCTACGAAGTGCCGGCGCTGCGCGAGACGCTGCCCAACGGCGCCACCTACCGGGTCATCGACCATCGCCAGCAGCCGCTCGACGACATGCCCGAAACCTTGGTCCCGGCGGGCCACGTGTTCCTGATGGGCGACAACCGCGACCATTCGGCTGACAGCCGCGCGGAAACCTGGGAGAGTGGGCTCGGCGGGCCGGTGCCGCTCGCCAACGTCGGCGGCCGGGCGGAGTTCATCACCTTCTCGCTCGACGGCACGACCACGCTCAACCCGGCGACCTGGTGGTCCTCGCTGCGCGGCGAGCGCGCGTGGACCACGCTGCGTCCGGCGATCTCGCCCGGGGGCCGCGAATGAGCGAGCCGGACGCGGTCGAGCGGCCCGAGGAGGCGGTGGGCGCGAGCCCGACGCAGATCTCGAGCCCCAAGCTGCGGTACGAGGCGCACCGGGCGACGATCTGGGTGAGCGTGATCGGCCTGGCGGTGCTGGCGGTCTACCTCGCGCAGTCGCTGCTGGTGATCTTCGGCGCGCTGGTGTTCGCGGCGATGATCGATGGTGGCCAGCGGCTGATCGGCCGCGTCCTGCCGATCGGGCGCACATGGCGGGTGGCGATCGTCCTGCTGCTCGGCACGGCGTTCGCCATCTGGCTGTTCTACTTCGCGGGCTCGCAGATCGCCGAGCAGGCCGCGATCTTCCCCGCCATCGTCACCGAGCAAATCGGGCAGCTGGTCGCCTTCTTGCGCGAGCGCGGCTTCGCGATCGGCGAGACCGACATCCAGAGCATGGCCGGCAGCATGATGAGCGGGGTCGGCACCGTGACCCGCGCGATCGGCGGGGCGTTCGGGGCGCTGACCACGCTGCTGCTGATCGTCATCATCGGCATCTACCTCGCGGTCGATCCGCGGCCCTATGAGCGCGGCCTGTCGTGGATGGTCCCCGAGGAGCAGCGCGGCCCACTGTCGGACGTGCTCGGACACATGGCCTTCAGCATGCGCCGGCTGCTGTTCGGGCGGCTGATCGGGATGATCGCCGAAGGCGCGTTCACCTACATCGCGCTGTCGCTCGTCGGGGTGCCGATGGCGGCGCTGCTTGGGCTGATCACCGGACTGCTCGCCTTCATCCCGAACATCGGCGCGTTCATCTCGGGCGTGCTGATGGTGCTGGTCGGCTTCTCGGGAGGGACCGAGATGGGCCTGTGGACGATCGCCATCTACCTCGCGATCCAGAACTTCGACGGCTACGTGCTCATTCCGATGATCGCCAAGAAGACGGTCGATCTCGCGCCCGCGCTGGTGCTCGGCTTCCAGCTCATCATGGGGGTGCTGTTCGGGGTGCTCGGGCTGACCTTTGCCGACCCGCTGCTGGCGATGATCAAGGTCGCGCTCGAGCGCCGCGCGCACCGGCTCGATACCGACGAGGACGAGGCGGAGGCGACGGCGGCGGCGGGCGGCTGATGGCGCGCAAGTTCCTCTACCTCGTCGCGTTCGTCATATTCCTGGTCGTCGCCGGGGCGATCGCGCTCAACTTCTGGTCGAAGGAACTGACCCGCTTTGCGTTCGTCCCGTCGGCGGGGTTTGTCGAGCAGTCCCCGCTCGCCGATAATGCCTACCAGGACCCGGCAATGTGGCTGTCGCGCCCCGGGATGGGCGCCGCCGACCCGGCGCGCTGGCAGCCGGCATATCTCGACGGCGGGCCGATCGCGGCGGGTGAGCGGCCGCCCGATTTCGCGGTGTTCTTCGTCCATCCGACCAGCTTTCTCGATCGCAATACCTGGAACGCGCCGCTGGCCGATCCCGAGGCGACCCGGGTGGCCAAGGTCTACGTCAAGGGGATGGCGAGCCCGTTCAACCAGGCGAGCGAGATCTGGGCGCCGCGCTATCGCCAGGCGACGTTCGGCGCGTTTCTGACCGACGAGCCCGATGCGCAGAAGGCGATCGACGCAGCCTACCGCGACGTGCGCGACGCGTTCCGGGTGTTCCTCGCCAGCGTCGATCCCGACGATCCGATCGTGCTTGCCGGGCACAGCCAGGGGGCGCTGCACCTGCTGCGCCTGATGCGCGAGGAAGTGGCCGGAACGCCGCTCGCGGCGCGGGTCGCGGCGGTTTATGCGGCCGGTTGGCCGATCTCGGTCGAGCACGACCTGCCCGCGCTCGGCCTGCCTGCGTGCGCCACCCCGGGCCAGTCCGGCTGCGTGATGAGCTGGTCGAGCTATGCCGAGCCGGCCGACACCCGCGCGCTGATGGAAACCTACCGCGAGTCGACCGGCTTCGACGGAAGGCCGCGCGGCGACAGCGCGATCCTGTGCACCAACCCGCTCACCGGCGGTATCGGCGGGACGGCGCCGGCCGATGCCAACCTCGGCACGCTGGTGCCCAACGAGACGCTCGACAACGGCGAACTCGTGCGCGGCGCGGTGCCCGCGCGGTGCGATGCGCCGGGGCTGCTGCTGATCGGCGATCCGCCCGAGATGGGCAGCGCGGTGCTGCCGGGCAACAACTACCACGTCTACGACATCCCGCTGTTCTGGGCGAACCTCAGGGCGGACGTGGCGCGGCGGGTCGCGGCGTGGACTCCGCAGCCCTGATCACCGCCGAGGCGCGCGAATTCGCCGCCGCGCTGCCCGAAGGGGGCGTGCTGCTCGCGCTCGACCTCGGCACCAGGACCATCGGCACCGCGCTGTGCGACGCCGGCTGGCGCTTCGCCAGCGCCGGCAAGACGTTGGCACGGGGCAAGTTCGGGCGCGACCGCGAGCTGCTCGCCGCGATGGTCCGCGAACGTGCCGTCGTGGGCCTAGTCATCGGCCTGCCGCGCAACATGGACGGCAGCGAAGGACCGCGCGCGCAGGCAAGCCGGGCCTACGCCCGCAATATAGCCGAAGCACTAGGGCTGCCGGTGCTGTTATGGGACGAGCGCTGGTCCACCGTCAGCGCCGAACGGGCGATGATAAACCAGGATATGAGCCGCGCGCAGCGCGGCGAACGGATCGACGCTCATGCGGCGGCGGTAATCCTTCAGGCGGCGATTGACCGGCTGGCCGGCGGCGTGCTCTGACGGCAGCGATGGACGAACGCCCCAACTTCGCCGCCGACGGTTTCGATGTCGCCAGGGCCGCCGCGCTGATGCTGGCGCAGGGCCATGCCGGCTGGCTGGGGC
>JBHWTG010000013.1:0-4179 GCA_043427735.1 Tsuneonella sp.
GATCTCGACCTCGCGCTGGGCGGGGATGCGCTGCCGGTTCAAGCGGTCTCCACCAGCTCCGTGTACCTGGCCCTGAGCGCGCGCTTGTCGATCTTCTCGGTGCCGAGGCGCGGCAGCGCATCGTCGGCCTGCCACAGGAACTGGGGGATCTTGAATTTGGCCAGCCGCTCGGCGAGGAATTCCCTGAGATCCTCGGGATCGACCTCGCGGCCCTCCTTGGTCAGGTAGACCGCGGCCGGGATCTCGCCCAGGCGCTCGTCGGGCAGCCCGAACACCGAGCACTCGGCGATGTTCGGATGCGCGTAGATCTCCTGCTCGACCTCGATGCAGGCGATGTTCTCGCCGCCGCGGATGATGATGTCCTTCTTGCGGTCGACGATGAACAGGTACTCGTCCTCGTCGAGATAGCCGAGGTCGCCGGTGCGGAAGTACGCGTCGGAGGTGAAGGCCGCGGCGGTCGCCTCCTCGTTCTTCCAGTAGCCGAGGAAATTGCACGCCGAGCGGATGGAGATCTCCCCCATCTGCCCTTGCGCCACCGGCTTGCCCTCGTCGTCGAGTATGGCGAGATCGACCAGCGGCTTCGACGCGGTGCCGGTCGAGCCGGGCTTGGCCATGTAGTTCTCGTTGAGGTTGCCACAGCCCACCCCGTTGGTTTCGGTCAGCCCGTAGCCGAGCACCGGGTAGCCTTCGGAGAACGCGGCCTTGATCTGGCCGACATGCTCGGGCGGCCGCGGGGCGCCGCCGGCGGCAAACGTCTTGCAGGCCGACAGGTCGAACTTGTCGCGGTCGGGGTGGGTGGCGAGCTCGTAGCTCATCAGCGGCACCCCGACGAAATACGTGATCTGCTCCGCCTCGAGCAGCCGCAGCGCCTCGGTCGCGTCCCACTTGGGCATCAGCACCAGCTTGCGCCCCATTGCGAAGCTCTGCAGGAACACCGGCACCTCGCCGGTCACGTGGAACAGCGGCACGTTGACCAGCGCGCTCGGCTGCACGGTCGGCATCTCGCCCTTCTCGGTGAGCAGATGGACGATCGTGGCGGTCTGCGCGACGTAGTTCATCACCGCGCTGACTTTGCCGAGGTGGTCGGAATAGGCGCCCTTGGGAAAGCCGGTCGAGCCCGAGGTGTAGAGGATCGTCGCGAGATCGTCGGGTCCGAGCATGCCGAGCATCTTCATCGCGGAGTCGCCTTCGGCCCACAGCGGCTCGAGCCCGGCGGCGGGGGGGCCGCCGTGCGTGAAGGTCACCACTTTGGCCGAATGGGCGATACCCTCGAGCCGCGCGGCGCGCTGCGGGTCGGCGAGCACCAGCGTGCATTCGCACAAGTCGATGCCGTAGGCGAGCTCATCGCCGGTCCACCAGCCGTTGAGCAGCGTCGCGCAGCCGCCGCCCATCAGCACGCCCATGTAGGCGGCGATCCAGTTCGCCGAATTGCGCGCGGCGATGCCCACCCGGTCGCCGCGCTGCATCCCGTGCCGGGTGACCAGCCCGTGCGCGACATGGGCCGCGGCGGCGTAAACCTCGCCGAACGTCAGCCGCTGATCGCCGTCGACGATGAACAGCTTGTCCTTATGCTCGTTTGCGAAGTGGGCGAAGTAGTGCGCCAGGCTCGGCGGGGCGTTGACGAACGCCGGCATCCGGATGCCCCGGCGTTCGACCTGGCGGGTGGCGAACATCTGCCCGGGGCCGGTCAGATGCGCGTTGATGCGCTGAATGTCCCTGTCGAGTTCGGTCGGCATCCCAATCCTCTTCGCTGTTCTTCCGCCGGGGTTTCGCGCCGCGCCGCGCTATGCCAAAGACGCGCGCAACCCGGCCGCCCGCGTTGGGCTTGGACCGAAGGTAAGGAGCAATCGTGCTGCTGTCACTACTGGCGGAGACGTCCCAGGCGCTTGCCCCCCCGCTCGGCGAGGCAATCCGGTTCGAGGATCTGGGCCTGCGCAAGGGGATCGACCTGGGGTTCTTCGAGCTGCGGTTCTATTCGCTCGCCTACCTCGCCGGGATCGTCCTTGGCTACTGGCACCTCACCCGGATGATCAAGGCACCGGGCAGCCCGATGGCACAGCGCCACGCCGACGACCTGTTCTTCTGGTGCACGATCGGCATCATACTCGGCGGGCGGCTCGGCTACGCGCTGTTCTATTCGCCCGACTTCTATCTGTTCAGGAACCCGCTCGAGTTCTTCAAGCTGTGGGAAGGCGGGATGAGCTTTCACGGCGGGGTGCTCGGGGTGCTCGCGGCGATCGCCTGGGTCTGCCGGCAGGGCCGGATCGGCTTCCTGCGGACCGCCGATTACATCGCGGTCAACGTGCCGTTCGGAATGCTGTTCGGCCGCCTCGCCAACTTCGTCAACGGCGAGCTGTGGGGCCGGCCGGCCGACGTCTCGTGGGCGATGATCTTTCCCGCCGATCCGCTCCAGCTGCCGCGCCATCCGAGCCAGCTTTACCAGGCGGGTCTCGAGGGCCTGCTGCCGATGGCGGTGCTGCTGTGGCTGTTCTGGCGGACCCGCGCGCGCTGGCGGCCGGGGCTGCTGGTCGGGGTGTTCACCGCGGCGATCGGCATCGGCCGGTTCGTGGCCGAATTCTTCCGCGAGCCCGATGCGCAGCTCGCCGAGTTCGCGCGCGACAGCGGGCTCAACATGGGCCAGTGGCTGACGATCCCGCTGATCGCGCTGGGGTTCGCGCTGATCGTGCGCGCGCTCCGCCGCCCACCGATGGGGAGCCAGGCGGCGCAGCCCGCCGCCGCATGAGCGAGGAAACCCCGCTGGCGGACATGTTCCGCCGGCTGATCCGCACCGGCGGGCCGATCAGCCTCGCCCACTTCATGGCCGAATCGAACGCCCGCTACTATGCCTCGCGCGATCCGCTGGGCGCGGCGGGCGACTTCGTGACCGCGCCCGAGATCAGCCAGATGTTCGGCGAGCTGATCGGCCTGTGGCTGGCCGACCTGTGGCTGCGCGCGGGGCGGCCCGCGCCGGTTGCCTACGCCGAACTCGGCCCCGGGCGCGCGACGCTGACGGTCGACGCGCTGCGCACGATGGCGCGCTACGGCCTCGCGCCCGAGGTGCATTTCGTCGAGGCCTCGCCCGCGCTCCGGCGGGTGCAGCGCGCCGCCGTGCCCGCTGCGCAGTTTCATGCCGACCCCGCGGGTCTGCCCACCGACCGGCCGCTGCTCGTCGTCGGCAACGAGTTCCTCGATGCGCTGCCGGTGCGCCAGCTCGTCCGCGCGGCCGAAGGCTGGCGCGAGCGCATGGTCGGCCTCGACGGGGATCGCTTCGTGTTCGTCGCCGGCAGCCGGCCGATGGACTCGGCGGTTCCGGCCGACTGGCGGGCCGCGCGGCAGGGCACCATCATCGAAACCTCGCCGGCCGCCGCCGCGCTCGTCGGCGAGATCGCCGGGCGGCTCGCCGCGCAGGGCGGATGCGCGCTGCTGATCGACTACGGTCATGCCGACACCTGCGCGGGCTCGACGCTGCAGGCGGTGCGGGCCCACCGCAAGCTCGATCCGTTCGCCGCGCCGGGCGAGGCCGACCTCACCGCGCACGTCGATTTCGCCACGCTCGCGCGCGTTGCCGAAGGCCGGGGCGCGCGGTGGATGGGGACGCGGAGCCAGGGCGAATGGCTGCGCGCGCTGGGGATCGAGGCGCGCACCGAGGCGCTCGCCCTGCGCGCGCCCGGACGGCGCGGGGAGATCGAAACCGCACGCGACCGCTTGATCGCGCAGGACCGGATGGGCCATCTGTTCAAGGTCATGGGACTCGCCGCGCCGGACTGGCCGCGCGGGGTGGGGTTCGAGCAGGAGTGACGCCAATGCGCTGGATACCGGTCGCCGCCATGAGCCTCGCCGCCGCGCCGCTGCTCGCCGCCGCCGAGCCGATCGACGGGCTGTGGACCACCGCGGAGAAGACCGGCCAGGTGCGCATCGGCGACTGCGGCCCCGCGCGCTGCGGGCGGCTCGCCCGGTTCCTGGTGGTGCCGCCGCAGGGCGCCGACCAGCGCGACACCAACAACCCCGACAAGGCGCTGCGCAGCCGCAAGCTGCTCGGGCTGCCGATCCTCACCGGCTTCAGGCCCGACGGGGGCGTGTGGCGGGGAACGATCTACGATCCCAAGAGCGGCAAGTCGTACCGCTCGATCCTCCGGCGTCTCGGTGCCGACCGGCTCGAGGTGAAGGGATGCGTCAGTT
>JBHWTG010000014.1:0-2508 GCA_043427735.1 Tsuneonella sp.
GGGGCTGGAATGGGGCGGCTCGCTGATCCGCACCGAGGCGACCGGCTACGGCGCGGTCTATTTCCTCGCCGAGATGCTGGCCACCCGGGGGGAGGACCTGGTCGGCAAGACGGCGGTGATCTCCGGCTCGGGAAACGTCGCCACGCACGCCGCCGAAAAGGTGGTCCAGCTCGGCGGGAAGGTCGTCACGCTGTCGGATTCGGGCGGCTTCGTGCACGATCCGGCCGGGTTCACGCAGGAGAAGATCGACTGGGTCAAGACGCACAAGACTCACCGCCGCGGCCGGATCGAGGAGTATTGCGAGGCGTTCGAGGGCGCCACCTTCCACGCCGGCAAGACCCCGTGGGGCGTGCCGTGCGACATCGCCATGCCGTGCGCGACGCAGAACGAACTGCTCGGGCAAGACGCCCGCACGCTGGTGGCGAACGGCTGCGTCGCGGTGAGCGAAGGCGCCAACATGCCGACCGATCTCGAGGGAGTGCACGTGTTCAAGGCGGCGAGGCTGCTGTACGCGCCGGGCAAGGCCTCGAATGCGGGCGGGGTCGCGGTGTCGGGCCTCGAGATGAGCCAGAACTCCGAACGCCGCGCATGGAAGGAGGACGAGCTGCAGCAGATGCTCAAGGACATCATGCACGGCATCCATGCGACCTGCCAGCGCTGGGGGGACCAGGGCGGCGGCTACACCGACTACGTCAAGGGCGCCAACATCGGCGGCTTCAAGAAAGTCGCCGACGCGATGCTGGCCTTCGGGGTGGTTTAGAGACTCTGGCTAGCCGTACCTCCCCTTCTTCGGGCCGAGGTAGCCGAACAGGTACGCGCCGACCTTGCGCATCTGGATCTCCTCGGCGCCTTCGGTGATGCGGTAGCGGCGGTGGTGGCGGTAGATGTGCTCGAACGGCTTGTGCCGCGAGTAGCCGATCCCGCCGTGGACCTGCATCGCCCGGTCGGCCGCCTCGCAGACGAGGCGGTTGGCCCAGTAGTTGCACATGCTGACCTTGTCGGAGATCGTCCGCTCGATCTCCTCGTGGGGCATGGTGTCCATCTCCCACGCGGTCTTGTAGATCAGCAGCCGGAGCATCTCGCATTGGGTGGCAAGCTCGACCAGCGGGGACTGGATCGCCTGGTTGCGTGCCAGCTCCTCGCCGAACGGCTTGCGCGCCCGCGCGTAGCGGACGCTCTCCTCGATGCAGTAGCTCGCCGCGCCGAGGCTCGAGGCGGCCTGGCGGATGCGGTTCTGGTGGACGAAGCTCTGCGCCAGCGCGAGCCCGCGGCCTTCATGGCCGAGGATGGCGCTGTCGGCCACCCACACGTCGCTGAGAGACAGCCGCGGGTGGTCGGTGGGCATGTTGAAGGTCCACATCCACTCCTCGATCTTGAGGCCCGGGGTGGGGTGCGGAACGAGGAAGCAGGTAATCCCCCGCGCGTCCCCCGGCTCGCCGGCGGTGCGCGCGAACGTGGCGCAGTGGGTGGCGACGTGCATGCCCGTGATCCACATCTTCTCGCCGTCGATCCGCCAGCCGTCGATCCCCTCGCGCGCCTCGCGCACGGCGCGGGTTTCCATCCAAGTGGCGTCGGAGCCGTGGTGCGGCTCGGTCAGGCCGAAGGCGACGCGCCGCGTGCCCTCGAACCCGCCGAGGATGAATTCCTGCTTCTGCGCCTCGCTGCCGAACGTCTCGAACATCGCCACGAACGGGAAGTTGCCGACGATCGAGTGTTCGTTCTGCAGGTCGTTGTGGAGGCCCAGCCCGCGCGCGGCGAAGCGGTCGCGGATCACCGCCATCGCCAGGTTCGAGCCGTCCTTGCCGCCGTATTGTTTCGGCGCGGAGAAGCGCCAGTGGCCGGCGGCGTCGGCCCGCTTCCTCGCTTCGTGCAGCAGCAGTTCCCACTCGCGGCGGGGGAGGCCGCCGTTGTCCCAGTCGGTGCGCGAATGCTCGCGCCGGTGATCGAAGAAGCGGATGTTGTCGTCGCGGGCGACCAACGGCTCGATCTCGGCCTCGATGAAGGCGACAAGCTCGCCGTAGTAATCCTCGATCTCGCGCGGAATCGTGAAGTCCATCGCTCGCCCTCCTTGGCGGGATGGGTGGACCGGGCATGCGATTTGCGCAAGTGTCGCGCGATGCCTGCCGACGCGCCTTCCCCGCCGCCCGCCGCGCTCGGCAGCGCGGGCTCGTCACCCGTGGATGTCGAGGCGCTCGGGCAGGCGCTGCTCGGAGCGGCGCGCGAAGCGGGTCTCGCGGCAGCGCGGGTCGCCGACCTCGCTCGGCTGGGCGGGGGCGCGAGCAAGGAGATGTGGCGGTTCGATCTGGTGCTCGCGGACGGCTCGCGGCGTCCGCTGGTGCTGCGCCGCCAGCCTCCGGGTCGGGTGCGCTCGAGCCAGGGGCTACCCAGCGTCGCGGCCGAGGCGGCGCTGGTGCGGCTGGCCGAACGCGCCGGGGTGCCAGTGCCGCAGATCGCCTTCGAGCTGCCCGCGGGCTCCCCGGCGGGCGACGGCTACGCGATGGCGCGGCT
>JBHWTG010000015.1:0-2542 GCA_043427735.1 Tsuneonella sp.
CCTGTTGCCCGGGCTCGCGATCGTGGCCGTGGCCGCCGGCACCGCCGCCTGGCTCGCCGAGCACTACGGCTTCCCGATTATCCTGCTCGGCCTGCTGATCGGGCTGGCGCTCAATTTCGTCGCGCGCGAGCCCGCCACGCATCCGGGGCTGGATCTCGCCTCGCGCGGCTGCCTCAGGTGGGGCATCGTGCTGCTCGGGCTGCAGGTGACGCTGGCGCAAGTGCTCGCGCTCGGTCCCTGGCCGTTCGCAGCGCTGCTAGCGATCATGGGCGCCGCGTTCGCCGCCGCCCTCGCCGGGGCGGCGACCGCGGGCCAGTCGCGCTATGCCGGCATCCTCGCCGGTGGCGCGACCGCGATCTGCGGCGCGAGCGCGGCGCTGGCGCTCTACGGGATCATCGGCCGCGACCGGCTGAGCCAGGCGCAGTTCGCGCTGACGCTGGTGGGGGTGAGCCTCGCAAGCGCTCTCGCCATGTCGCTCTACCCGGTGATCGCCGCCGAGCTCGCGCTGAGCGACGCGCAGGCGGGGTTCCTGATCGGAGCCTCGATCCACGACGTCGCGCAGGCGATCGGCGGCGGATTCACATATTCGGATGCGGCCGGGGCGGAAGCGACGATCATCAAGCTGTCGCGCGTGGCGCTGCTCGGCCCGGTGATGATCCTCGTCGCGCTGTGGATCGGCGCCTCGGCAAGCGGTGCGCGTCGGCCGCTTTGGCGCCGGGTCACGCTGCCGTGGTTCATCCTCGGCTTCGCCGCGCTGGTCGCGGTCAACAGCCTCGCCGCGGTGCCGGCGGAGCTTCGGCAAGCCGCGATGACCGCCTCCAAGGCGCTGCTGCTGTTCGCGGTGATCGCCACCGCGATGCGCTCGGACATGGCGCTGATCTTGCGGCTCGGGTGGCGCGCCGCAACGCCGGTGATCTGCGCCACGCTGGCGAGCTTCCTTGCCGCGCTGCTGGCGATCCGGCTGGGGGTTTGAGCCCCCGCGCGCTTCCACCCTCCCAAGAAAGCGTTGCATGCGCGGGGCCATGGCTGCGCATATGGGGCGCACGCCGCGGCCCGCCCGCGCATGAGGAGTTGTATCTGATGGCGGGGCGCCCCCTCACCCACCTCGAGCGGCTCGAGGCCGAGAGCATCCACATCCTGCGCGAGGTGGTGGCCGAGGCCGAAAGGCCGGTCATGCTCTACAGCGTGGGCAAGGACAGCGCGGTCATGCTCCACCTGGCGCGCAAGGCATTCCACCCCGCCCCGCCGCCGTTCCCCCTGCTCCACGTCGACACCACGTGGAAGTTCAAGGCGATGTACGAGCTGCGCGACCGGATGGCACGGACCAGCGGGATGGAGCTGCTGGTTCACCGCAACCCTGAGGCGGCCGAGCGCGGGATCAACCCGTTCGACCACGGGCCGCTCCACACCGACCTGTGGAAGACCGAAGGGCTCAAGCAGGCGCTCGACCTTTACGGGTTCGACGCGGCGTTCGGCGGCGCGCGGCGCGACGAGGAGAAAAGCCGGGCCAAGGAGCGGATATTCTCGTTCCGCACCGCCAGCCACGGCTGGGATCCGAAGAACCAGCGGCCCGAGCTGTGGACCCTCTACAACGCGAAGCTGAACCGCGGTGAGAGCATCCGCGTGTTCCCGCTGTCGAACTGGACTGAGCTCGACATCTGGCAATACATCATGGCCGAAGGGATCGAGATCGTGCCGCTGTACTTCGCCGCGCCGCGGCCGACGTACGAGCGCGACGGCCAGCTGTTCATGGCCGACGATCCCGCGCGGCTCGAGCAGGTGCTGGGCTATCGGCCCGAGATTGTCGAGCGCTCGGTGCGCTTCCGCACGCTGGGTTGCTTCCCCTTGTCAGGCGCGGTGGAGAGCGAGGCGGCGACGCTGGCAGAGGTGGTCCAGGAGACGCTACTGACGACGACTTCCGAACGCCAGGGCCGGGTGATCGACAAGGACGCGGGCGGCGCGGGCATGGAAGTGAAGAAGCAGCAGGGATATTTTTGACATGACCCCAGTGTCCGCTCGGGCCGAGCATGTCGAAGCCCGCTCGCGCCGCGCCAGCATCCTCCGACAAGCGCTGGATGAGCGGAGGGAGGGAGCGTGAGCGAGCCAGCCTATCGAACCGACACCCTGATCGCCGAGGATATCGAGGCCTACCTCGAGCTTCACCGCCACAAGACGATGCTGCGGTTCATCACCTGCGGCAGCGTCGACGACGGCAAGTCCACGCTGATCGGCCGGCTGCTGTATGACAGCCGGATGATCTTCGAGGACCAGCTCGCCGCGCTCGAAGAGGACAGCCGGCGGGTCGGCACGCAAGGCGCCGAGATCGACTTCGCGCTGCTGGTCGACGGGCTCGCCGCCGAGCGCGAGCAGGGCATCACGATCGACGTCGCCTACCGCTTCTTCTCGACCGAGCGGCGCAAGTTCATCGTCGCCGACACGCCGGGGCACGAGCAGTACACCCGCAACATGGTGACCGGCGCGTCGACCGCCGACCTGGCGGTGATCCTGGTCGACGCGCGCAAGGGGGTGCTGACCCAGACCT
>JBHWTG010000016.1:0-3985 GCA_043427735.1 Tsuneonella sp.
ATGACTCCAGATCGGAAGAGCACGGCGCCTGCGATCGAACAGAAGGCCGCCGAGTCCGAGGTCCCTGCGCCGACCAAGCTCGAAGGGGGCGCGGCCCAGCTCGCCGCGGACGCCACGCCCGCACGCGATCCGGAGATACCCGCCGGTACCAAGACGACCACCGTCACCGTCCGTGAGGCGTTGCGCGACGCGATGGCCGAGGAAATGCGCCGCGACGAGCGCGTGTTCGTGATGGGCGAGGAGGTCGCGCAGTACCAGGGCGCCTACAAGGTTACCCAGGGCCTGCTCGACGAGTTCGGGCCCAAGCGCGTGATCGACACCCCGATCACCGAGTACGGCTTCGCCGGCATCGGCACCGGCGCCGCAATGGGCGGCCTCAGACCGATCGTCGAGTTCATGACCTTCAACTTCGCCATGCAGGCGATCGACCACATCATCAACTCGGCCGCCAAGACCAATTACATGTCGGGCGGCCAGATGCGCTGTCCGGTGGTGTTCCGCGGCCCCAACGGGGCGGCCAGCCGGGTGGCCGCGCAGCACAGCCAGAACTTCGGCCCGTGGTACGCGAGCGTGCCGGGGCTGATCGTCATCGCTCCCTACGACGCGGCCGATGCGAAAGGCTTGCTCAAGGCCGCGATCCGCAGCGAAGACCCGGTCGTGTTCCTCGAGAACGAGCTGGTGTACGGACGCAGCTTCGAGGTTCCCGAGATGGAGGATCATGTCCTGCCGATCGGCAAGGCGCGGATCGTGCGCGAAGGCGCGGATGTCACCATCGTCAGCTATTCGATCGGGGTCGGGCTCGCGCTCGAGGCGGCCGAGACGCTGGCGGGCGAGGGGATCGACGCCGAAGTGATCGACCTCAGAACGCTGCGGCCGCTCGACCGCGAGGCAATTCTTGGCTCGCTCGCCAAGACCAATCGCCTGATGATCGCCGAGGAGGGCTGGCCGACCTGCTCGATCGCGTCTGAGGTCATGGCGATCTGCATGGAAGACGGCTTCGACCATCTCGACGCGCCGGTGCTGAGGGTATGCGACGAGGACGTGCCCCTGCCGTATGCCGCCAACCTCGAGAAGCTTGCGCTGATCGACGCGCCGCGGATCGTGGCCGCCGCCAAGACGGTCTGCTATCGCGGCTGACAGCGCGCCGGTCAGGCGATCACGAAGATCGGTCGGGTCTGCGAGTAAGTGAACGCGTCGATTTTTGTGCCGCCGATGAAGCTCGGCAGCGCATAGCTGATCGTCATCGACAACTCGCGCGCGCCGTTGACCCGGCTCGGTGTGACCTCGGTGACCGACACCGTCAGCAACTCAGGGTTGAGCATATAGGGCGTTGACACCGCACGCGCTTCGATATTGTCCTTGATGACGGTGGTCGAGATCTTGTTGTTGCGCTGATACTCGACCGCTGCGAAGCGGCTCGCGTCGGTCGCCAGCGAGCGCACCGCGTGGATGTTCTGCATATAGATGCCGACCGCCACCGCGCCGATTAACAGCGCGATGAACACCGGCGCGAGCAGGGCGAACTCGACCGCGGAGGCGCCCCCGCCATCGCGCGCAAGGGCGCGCATGCGGTTCACGATCGCGCTCACGAGATCTGCACCGTGCGCACGATGTTGAAGTTGATCGGAGAGCCCAGGCCATAGCTCGTCCAGAAGGGCGTATACGTTTCTGTCAGAGTCAGGTGGATGTATTGATAAACCGGCTTGGAAACCGCGCAGGCGCCATTGGTCGGCGGGGCGGATAGCAGCGTGGTGTCGTCGTCACAGCGATAGCGCGCGACGATCGTCAGCTGATCGCTCTGCAACCCCAGCGAGCTGACGATGATCGTCTTAAGGTCGCTCGACGAAATCCCGCTGCCCCCGGCCGCGGCCAGGACGATCTCGGACGCCTCGTTCGCGGCGCTCTGTAGCTGCTGCTGGCGCGAAAGGATCGCGCTGGCCTCGAACGCGCCCAGCGTCATCGTCGCGAGCACGGGGGCGATGATCGCGGTCTCGATCGCCATCGCACCGGTGCGATCGCGCGCCAGCCGCATGAGGAAGCGCATCCCGATCACGCGACCAGCCTCACGCCCGAGGCGCTCGATCCTGCGCTGTTGGTCTGCGCCGAGGTGCAGGTGGTCGACACCTGCGTGCTGCCCGAGATCGACAGCGTCAGCGCCCACAGCTGGAAGCACAGCGGGGTCGTGTTGGAGTTGCCGTTCACCGTGAGGTTGCCGTTGGGAAGGTAGATTGTCCCCCGCACCGAAACATCGGCGTTGCCGTTGAGCTGGTGGCTGACTTCGCTCGTCTGGCCGGTCTTGTCCTCATAGATGAGCATCCCGGCGAACAGGTTCTTGTACGGTTCGTTCGCGGTGCCGACGAAATCGGCGGCCTCCATCGGAGTCAGGTTGACGATCCCGCCGTTACCGCTGCCGCCAAGCTTGAGATCCGCGCCGTTGCGCAGGACGAACATCACGCCGGTTCCGGTGATGTCGCCCTTGTTGCTCGTCAGGTCGAGCGTGCCGCCGTCGATGACGTAGACGCCCTTGTTCATCGTCACCTTGCAGGTCACGTTGAACCCGCCGGTGTAACGCCCGGGGTTGAGCGTCACCGCGGTCTTCCCGCTGGCCGGGCAGTTCAGGCTCTTGGCGGTTTCGCTCGGCGGCGCGGGGGCAGGCAGGTCCTCGAACGGGTTCTCCATGGTGGAGGCGTTCTCGGTCACCTTGCTTTGCAGAGCGGTCGGTACGTCGGCGGTGCCGCAGGTGACGATGCTGTTGGTCGTCACGCTGCTCGACCCGCCGATCTGGATCGCGTTCGGCTCGCACGACATCGCCCCCAGGCCGCAGTTGGCCGTCACCTGGGCGTTGCCGCCGACGACGAACGTGCCGCCCTGGTTTTTCTTGAGCGTCATCAGGCACGCCTGATAGTTGCCGCCTTGCGCGAAGGTCGCCTGCGCGCGGGCGGTCACCGTCAGACTGTCGTTGATCAGATATCCGCTGAAGGGCAGCCGCTTGGTCACGCGCGAGGTGACGATAACGCTGTTGTTGTTCCCGCTGCCGTAGCTGCCGAGCTGGATAACAGGTGCTTCGTCGATATCGGCGGTGTAGACCTGGTTGGCGTTGAACTCCTGGAGAGCGCGGGTGGAATACTTGCTCGAATTCTTGTCATAGGCCAGCGCCCAGGCCCCCGCGATCGCCGCCTGGTCCACCGAATGCTGCAGTTCGCGCTTCCAGATATAGAGCTGCGCCATGTCCACGGCGTAGCCGGTCGCCCCGATCAGCACGGGCAGGCCGAGCGCGGCGATGGCGATCGCGTTGCCCGAACGGCACCGCGCCACGCTCGCCAGCATCTGCTTGAACTTGCGGGTCATAGGTTTCTCGCTCATGCAACTTTGAGCCGGAGATAGCGCAGTGCGGTAATCGACCCGTCAAATCGTATGGTTAACAGCAACTTGCCTTCGCCGGATTCCGTCGCTCCGTTGCCCCCGGAACGGCAGATCGCGCTTCGCCTGACGGCGTGGCGGTATCGGCCAGCGTTGCAGGGGCTGTTGCTGCTCGACGCCCGGCTGGCACAAAGCCTCGCGCGGAAAGCCGATCCGATACTGAGCCAGATCCGCCTCGCCTGGTGGCGTGAGCAACTCGCCGGACTGGGCGCGCGCGGCTTCCAGGGTGAACCGCTGCTCGCCGAGCTGACCGAGACCTGGGGCCTCGCCGCCGCTCAGCTCGCGACATTGGTCGATGGTTGGGAGGAGCTGATCGGCGAGCCGCCGCTGGACCGCTCGGCAATATCCAGGTTTGCCGCCGGCCGCGGCCAGGCGATGGCGGCCTTCGCCATGCTCGCGGGGGAAGCCGATCACCGGCCCGCATCGAGCCGAGCCGGCGAGCGGTGGGCGCTGGCCGATTTCGCCGCCCGGACTTCGCACGCGGACGAGCGAGCCGCCGCGCTCGACATGGCCCGGGCGATGCCGCCCCCGGTGGCGTTGCCGCGCGCGCTGCGCGGCCTAGTTC
>JBHWTG010000017.1:0-7942 GCA_043427735.1 Tsuneonella sp.
ACCTCTACAACGCCCGTTTCGTCGCTGCGAACAGGATGCGCGTGGGGATCGTCTCGCTCGGTTACGCCGACGGCTTCCTGCGCTGCCGCGGGCCCGGGGCGGTGCTGCGGTTCGGCGGGACCGATCTGCCGGTGCTCGGCACGGTTTCGATGGACATGGTCGTCGTCGATCTGGCGGAGACGGGCGCGCGGGAAGGCGACTGGCTCGAGGTGCCGTTCGATCTGCCCACGATCGCGGAACGTACGGGCCTGTCGCAATACGAAGTTCTGACAACACTCGGCGCCCGGTTCGCGCGCCCATGACGCACCCCGGCAATCACGCCCCGGGGGGCGGTGAGCAAAGCTGATGGTCTGGCTGGCGCTGGCATTCGCGCTGACCGCGATGCTCTATGCTGCGGTCGGCTTCGGCGGCGGCTCGACCTACAGCGCGCTGCTGGCTCTGGCGGGGGTCGATTTCCGCCTGCTTCCGCTGGTCTCGCTCGCCTGCAACATCGTCGTCGTCGCCGGAAGCACGATCCGTTTCGCGCGCGCCGGCCTGGTTCTCTGGCGGGGAGCCCTGCTTCTGACCGCTATCGCCGCGCCCGCGGCCTTCCTCGGCGGCGTGACGCCTATTGCGGAGGAAACGTTCCTCACGGTGCTCGGCGCCAGTCTCGTGCTCACCGGGCTCACGTTGCTGCTGCCGCCGTCGGCATCCAGCGAGGGTGAGGCCGCCCGCGCTGCCCGCTGGATGCCGCTGCTCGCCGCGCCGATCGGCTATCTCGCCGGGCTGGTCGGTATCGGCGGAGGGATCTTCCTTGCCCCTCTGCTCCATCTCGCTCGCTGGAGCGGCGCGCGCCAGATCGCCGCGACCGCCGCGCTGTTCATTCTGGTGAACTCGGCGTTCGGGATCGCCGGGCAGCTGCTCAAGAACGGGCCCGGCCTGCTCGGCGCCGCGATAGCGTTCGGCCTGCCGCTGCTGATCGCAGTGGCGGTCGGCGGGCAGATCGGCAGCCTGTTGGCGGTGCGCTATCTGCCGCAGCGGGCGATCCGCTGGCTCACCGCCGCCCTGACGATCTACGTCGGCGCGCGGCTGCTGCTGGGCGTGTAGCGAAAGTGGCTCCCCGAGTTGGATTCGAACCAACGACCAAGTGATTAACAGTCACCTACTCTACCGCTGAGCTATCGGGGAGCAGCCGCTTCGGCAGGAGCGCGCCTATATGGGCGGCCCCTTCGCTTGGCAAGCCCCGGACAGGCTAGACCGCGAACTGTTCGGCGACGATCCGCTCGTCGAGCGCGTGGCCGGGATCGAACAGCAGCGTGAGCTGGTTCTCGCGCGCGATCGCCAGGTGCACTTCGGCGATGTCGCGGAATTCCTTTTGGTCGGCAACCACCGAAACCGGGCGCTTGTCGGGCTCGTTGACCTTGAAGGCGATCCGGCTGCGTTCGGGCAGCACCGCGCCCGACCAGCGGCGCGGGCGGAACGGGCTGATCGGGGTCAGCGCCAGAAGCTGCGAATCGAGCGGCAGGATAGGCCCGTTGGCCGACAGGTTGTACGCGGTGGAGCCGGCCGGCGTTGCCACCAGCACCCCGTCGCACACGAGCTCCTCGAGCCGGGTCTTGTCGTTGAGGATGACCTCGATCTTGGCCGTCTGGCGGGTTTCGCGCAGCAGCGAGACTTCGTTGATGGCGCAGGCGACGTGGCGCTCGCCCTTCTGGCCGATGGCTTCCATCCGCAGCGGCGCGATGGCGAACCCGCGCGCCTTCTGCAGGCGCTCGCCCAGCCGCGCCGGCGAGCGATAGCGGTTCATGAGGAAGCCCACTGTGCCCAGGTTCATCCCGTAGGCGGGGATCACCCGGCCCTTGTCGAGCATGCGATGGAGCGTGTGAAGCATGAAGCCGTCGCCGCCGAGCACCACCGCGGCCTTCGCCCGGTCGAGCGAGACGAAATCGAAATGCTTGCGCAGCTCGGCCGCGGCGTCCTGCGCGCGCTCGGTGCGCGAGGCGAGAAGGGCAAGGCGCCTGATGTCGATATCGCCGTTCAACGGTGCCTCGCGCGAAAAACCTGCCTGTTCACGTGGCTAGTTCCCGCCGTCCCATTTGGCAACGCGGCGCAGGCGGAGGAAGCCGTCCGTCCCGTTTGCCGCTAGGTGGGGCCGATGGCGAGCCTCCCCGAATCTCTGCAGAGCCGCGATCCGCTGACCGGCCTGGCGGATGCGAGCACGCTGCACGCGGTCCTGACGCACTGGCGCGAAGCCGGGCGGGCGGCCGGCACGTCGCCGCCGGTCCATGCGCTGATCGTCGGGCTGGGCCGGTTCGACACGGTGAACCTCGCCTATGGCGAGGCGGCTGGCGACGGCGCGCTGATCGAGGTCGCCCGCCGACTGCTTCATTTCGCGGCGGACGAGCTTTCCGGAGAGGACTGGCTTGCCGCGCGCATCGGCGGGGGCAAGTTCGTGCTCGCCGCGCGCCAGGCCGTAAGCCGCGAGCGCTGGCAATGGCTCGGCGAGGCGGTCGCCGAAGCGCTCGCCGCCCCGATTGCCGCGGTCGATGGCTCGGGCACGGTGCGGCTGTGGCCGCGGATTGCGCTGCTGCGCGTGCTGCCGGGTGAGACGGCGCCGCACGTGCTCGATCGGCTTGCGGCAACTCTCGGGCGGGCGCACGATCGGCCCGATGCCCGCGTGATGTGGGCCGACCGCATCCAGGCACCGGCCGGAATTCGTGCTGCCGAGCTCGAAGCGGACCTGCTCGCCGCCCTCGACCGCGGCGAGATCGAAATCGCCTTTCAGCCGCAGTTCGACCTCGACGACGGCCGGATCGTCGGAGCTGAAGCGCTCGCCCGCTGGCGCCACCCGCGCGTCGGGCTCATCGGCGCGGGGGCGCTGTTCGCGATTGCCGAGCGGGCCGATCACGTGGCTCACTTGTCGCGCCATATCGCCGAAGCTGCGCTGGCCGCCGCCCGCGATTGGCCGGCGGCGCTGCGGCTGTCGCTCAACGTCACCCCGACCGATCTGGCGGCCACCGGGTTCGCGGATGAATTCGTCGGCCTGGTGCGCGCCAGCGGTCTTGCACCCGAGCGCGTCACGCTCGAGATCACCGAGCAGGTCCTGCTGGGCGATCTCGAGAGCGCTGCCGCGGCCCTGGGCGCCCTCAAGGCCGCGGGCATGCGCATTGCTCTCGACGATTTCGGCGGGGGATTCTGCAACTTCCGCTACCTCAAGCTGCTGCCGCTCGACACCCTCAAGCTCGACCGTTCGATGATCGAGGGGATCGAGGGCGACACCCGCGATCGCGAGGTGCTTTGCGCGATCGTTGCGCTGGCACGCGCGCTCGGGCTGTCGGTCGTTGCCGAGGGCATCGAGACCGACGCCCAGCGTGCCATCGCTGCGGCCGAAGGGTGCGCGCTCTATCAGGGTTTCCTCGGCGCTCCGCCATTGTCTCCCCGCGACTTTCTCGACAGCCTTCGCGCTTGATCCTAGAGACGGGCGCGAGCCATGCTGACGCGCCTGTCCATCCGCAACGTCGTGCTGATCGAAGCGCTCGAGCTCGATTTCAGGGGCGGGCTGGGGGTGCTCACCGGGGAGACCGGGGCGGGCAAGTCGATCCTGCTCGATGCGCTGGGGCTGGTGCTCGGTAATCGCGCCGAGAGCGGTCTGGTGCGCGCCGGGGAGGAACGCGCGAGCGTGGCGGCGACGTTCGAGTTCGCGGCTTTGCCCGCCGTCGTCCGCGAAGCTTGCCTCGACACGGAGATCGAGATCGAACCGGGCGAGCCGCTGATCCTCAAGCGCACCGTGCGCGCCGACGGCGGGAGCAAGGCGTTCCTCAACGATCAGCCGGTCGGGGTCGCGCTGGTGCGTGCGATCGCGCCGGCGCTGGTCGAGCTGCACGGCCAGCACGACGACCGCGGCCTCGCCAACCCGCGCGGCCATCGCGCGCTGCTCGACCGGTTTGCGGGCGCCGATGCCGAGGGCGTGGCACGCGCGTGGGGCGAGTGGCGCGCCGCCGAGGAACGATTGCGCGCCGCGCGCGAAAAGGTGGAAGCCGACCAGGCCGACCAGGATCTGCTGTTGGCGCACCTGGCCGAGCTCGCCGCGCTCGAGCCGCAGGCGGGCGAGGAAGCGCGTCTCGCCGAAACCCGCGCAGCGATGCAGAAGGGCGAGCGTCTGTCGGGCGACCTAGAGGACTTGCGCCATGTCTGGGAAGGATCCGATTCGCCGCTCGCCGCGCTGCGCGTCGCGGCCCGGCGACTCGACCGGATCGCAGCCGAGCATCCGCTGCTCGCCGAAGCGCTCTCGGCGCTCGACCGGGCGGTGATCGAGGCGGGGGAGGCGGAAGACAAGCTGGGTCAGGCGGCCGAGGCGCTGGTGCACGATCCCCAGGCGCTCGAGCGCGCCGAGACGCGGCTGTTCGATCTGCGCGCAATCGCCCGTAAGCACCGCTGCGAGGTCGACGAGCTGCCCGACAAGATGCGCGCGCTCCGCTCGGCGCTCGACGCGATCGAAGGCGGCGAGGCCGAACTCGATGCGCTCGCGCTGGCGGCGAGGACGGCGGGCGAGGCCTTTCGCGCGCGGGCCGGCGCGCTGCACGATGTGCGAACCGCGGCGGCGGTCCGGCTCGACGCCGCGGTTGCGCGCGAACTCGCGCCGCTCAGGCTCGACGCGGCGCGCTTCCAGACGAGCATCGTCGCGCTGCCCGAAGAACGCTGGGGCCCGCAGGGGATCGACGCGGTCGAATTCCTCGTGTCCACCAACCCGGGCGCCGAATTCGCTTCGCTCAACCGGATCGCCAGCGGCGGCGAGTTGAGCCGGTTCATTCTCGCGCTGAAGGTCGCGCTTGCCGAGAAGGGCGGGGCGGCGACGATGATCTTCGACGAGATCGATCGCGGGGTGGGCGGCGCGGTCGCAAGCGCGATCGGCGAGCGCCTGGCGCGGCTGGCGGAAGGCGGCCAGGTGCTGGTGGTCACCCACAGCCCGCAGGTCGCGGCGCGCGGGCGCACGCATTACGTGATCCACAAGACCAGCGAGGGCACGGTGACGCGCACGTCGGTCAGCCTGCTCGATGCGGCCGCGCGGCAGGAGGAGATCGCGCGCATGCTCTCGGGCGCCGAGGTGACACCCGAAGCGCGCGCGCAAGCAGACCGCTTGCTGGAACAGGCATGACGAACCTCGATCCCGCGCGGCTGGCGCTGGCGTTGGCGTTCGCTGTGACCACGGGAGGCTGCATGGAGCGCGCGCCGCCGGAATCGGCCCCGGCCGCCGGCAAGATGTACGGCACCGACGCCAATCTCGCGCCCTCGCGGCCCGACGCGATCCTGCGCTATGCCGATCATCCGCGCGGGTTCGCCGAGCTCCGCGTGCCGCGCGGCCCGGGTCCGTTTCCGCTCGCCGTGATCTTTCATGGCGGGTGCTGGAAAACCGGCATCGCCACGCAGGCGTACATGGCGCCGCTGGCGACGCGCTGGCAGCAGCTCGGCGTGGCGACGCTCAACGTCGACTATCGCGAAGTGGGCGACGGAGGCGGGTGGCCCGGATCGTTTGCGGACTGGGCCGCGGCCGAGGCGATGGTGCGCGGCCTCGCGCAGGATCGGCGGTTCGATCTGTCGCGGCTGACGTACGTCGGGCACTCGGCCGGAGCTCTGCCGGCGCAGTGGCTCGCGGCGACGCAGGGCGATGACGGGCCGATCGGGCGCCGCGGCCCGCCGCTGGTGGCCGACGCGATCGTGTTCGACGGGCCGGCCGATCTCGCGCGCGATCAGGCATCGTTCGATGCGCTGTGCCAGTTCTCGGCCGTCGCGCCGTTCATGGGGGGAAGCGTGGCTGAGGCGGGCGAGCGGTACGCGGCCATCTCGCCGCTTCGCCGGCCCGCCCGCCTCGGCCGGCTGCGCTTCGTCCAGGCAAGGCTGCCGGCCCCCCATCCCGACGCGCTCGCGGCACTGCGCGATGCCGGAGTGGAAGTAGAGGTCACCCTCAAACCGGAGGCGACTCATTTCGACGTGATCACGCCCGGATCGCCGGCCTACGACAGCGTCGAGCCGCGGCTGATGGCGCTGCTGCGCCGATGACCGAGGCCGAAGCGGCGAACGAACTGATGCGCCTCGCAAAGGCGATCGCGCATCACAACCGGCTCTACCACGCGGAGGATTCGCCCGAGATCGGCGACGCCGAGTACGACGCGCTGGTCCGCCGCAATGCCGAGCTCGAGGCGGCCTTTCCGCATCTCGTCCGGCCCGACTCCCCGTCGCGGGCGGTGGGCCACGAGATCGCCGCCTCGCCGCTGGCGAAGGTCCGGCACGACGTGCGGATGATGAGCCTCGACAACGCCTTTTCCGACGAGGAGGTCGCCGAATTCGTCGCTCGCGTCAGGCGGTTTCTCAACCTGCCTCCCGATGCGCCGCTGGCGTTCACCGCGGAGGACAAGATCGACGGCCTTTCGTGCTCGCTGCGCTACGAGCACGGCAAGCTCGTCCGCGCCGCGACGCGCGGCGACGGCGAGGTGGGCGAAGACGTCACCGCCAACGTCGCCCACGTGCCCGACGTGCCCCAGGCGCTGCACGGCGCCGTGCCCGCGCTGTTCGAGGTGCGCGGCGAGATCTACATGACCAAGGCCGATTTCGCCGCGCTCAATGCGGCGCAGGAGGCGGCGGGCGGCAGGCTGTTCGCCACCCCGCGCAACGCCGCCGCGGGCTCGTTGCGGCAGAAGGATGCGCGCGTCACCGCGCAGCGCCCGCTCAGGTTCTGGGCGCACGGCTGGGGCGCGGCGAGCGAAATGCCGCAAGGCAGCCAGTTCGCCATGATGCAGCGGCTGGCCGAATGGGGCCTGCCGGTAAGCCCTGACCTCGCTGCGTGCGGCTCGCTGGCAGAGATGCTGCAGCATTACCGCCGCATCGGCGAGCGGCGCGCCGACTTGCCCTACGACATCGACGGCGTGGTGTACAAAGTCGACGATCTCGCGCTGCAGGCGCGGCTCGGCGCGGTCGGCAAGGCGCCGCGCTGGGCGCTGGCGCACAAGTTCCCCGCCGAGCGGGCGGAGACCACGCTCGAGAAGATCGACATCCAGGTGGGCCGGACGGGCAAGCTGACCCCCGTCGGGCGGCTCACCGGCGTGCTCGTCGGCGGGGTCACGGTGTACAACGTCACGCTGCACAACCGCGACGAGATCGCCCGGCTGGGCCTGCGCGAAGGCGACCGGATCGTGATCCAGCGCGCCGGCGACGTGATCCCCCAAGTGGTCGACAACCTCACCCGCGACATCCCGCGCGAGCCGTATGTGTTCCCCGATCATTGTCCGGTCTGCGGCAGCGAGGCGGTGGCAGAGGAGGGCGAGGTCGACGTGCGCTGCACCGGCGGCCTCGTTTGCCGCGCGCAACAGTTCGAGCGGCTGCGCCATTTCGTCAGCCGGGCGGCGCTCGATATCGAGGGGCTGGGCGAAAAGACCATCGCCGAGTTCATGGAGCTGGGCTGGCTGGCCAGGGGACCCGGCGACATCTTCCGCCTGCATCGCCACCGCGCCGAGCTGGTCGGGCGCGAGGGGTGGCAGGACAAGTCTGTGGACAACCTGTTGGCGGCGATCGAGGCGAAGCGCGCCCCCGATGCGGCGCGGTTGCTGTTCGGGCTGGGCATCCGCCACGTCGGCGCGGTGACCGCGCGGGACCTGATGAAGCGCTTCCACGATCTGCCCGCGCTGCGCGAGGCGGCCGAACGGGCGCACGCCGGCGACGCGGAAGCGCGCGCGGAGCTGACCGCGATCGACGGGGTGGGGCCGGTGGTGGTCGAGGCGCTCGGCGACTTCTTCCACGAAGAGCACAACCGCGAGGTGTGGGACGATCTGCTGAGCGAGGCGACCCCGCCGCGCTACGAGGTCGAGACCACGGCGAGCGCGGTCAGCGGCAAGACCGTGGTGTTCACCGGCAAGCTCGAGACGATGAGCCGCGACGAGGCCAAGGCCCAGGCCGAGCGCCTCGGGGAGAC
>JBHWTG010000018.1:0-4758 GCA_043427735.1 Tsuneonella sp.
GCACTCCGCCTTCCTGGGAGCGCCCGGCCACGAGGACCCGCCATGACCGACACGCCTTCCCGCAAGCCCAAGCCCACGCTGACCCGTATCGGCGACCGCGAGCTCAGCCCCGCGACGCTGATGATGGGCGCGGGGTACGACCCGGCGCTCAGCGAGGGCAGCCTGAAGCCGCCGCTGTTTCTCACCAGCACCTTCGCGTTCGACAGCGCGGCCGCGGGCAAGCGCCATTTCGAAGGGATCACCGGCAAGCGCCCGGGCGGCGCCGAGGGGCTCGTCTACTCGCGCTTCAACGGGCCGAACCAGCAGATCCTCGAGGAACGGCTGGCGATCTGGGACGGGGCCGAAGAGGCGCTGTGCTTCTCGAGCGGGATGACCGCGATCACGGTGCTGATGCTCACGCTGGCGAACGCGGGCGACGTGATCGTCCATTCGGGGCCGCTCTACGCGGCGAGCGAAGGGTTCGTGGCGAAGCACATGAGCCGCTTCGGGGTGACCTATCTCGACTTTCCCGCCGGCGCGACCCGCGCCGAGCTCGACGCGGTGCTGGCCCGGGCCAAGGCTCTGGCCGAGCGCCAGGGCGGCAAGGTGGCGATGATCTACCTCGAGAGCCCGGCGAACCCGACCAACGCGCTGGTCGACGTCGAAGCGGTGCGCGACGCGCGCGATGCCGCCCTTGGTCCCGATTGTCCTATCGCCATCGATAACACGTTTCTCGGTCCGCTGTGGGCCAGGCCGATCGACCAGGGGGCGGACCTCGTGGTCTATTCGCTGACCAAGTACGTCGGCGGGCATTCGGACCTCGTCGCGGGCAGCGTGTCGGGCGCGAAGAAGTGGCTGACCCCGGTGCGGATGCTCCGCAACACCATGGGCGGGATCGCCGATCCCAACACCGCGTGGATGCTGCTGCGCAGCCTCGAGACCGTCGAGCTGCGGATGAGCCGCGCCGGCGAGAACGCGGCGAAAGTGTGCGAATGGCTCGCCCGCCATCCCAAGGTCGAAGGGCTCGGCTACCTCGGCATGATCGACGACCCGCGCCAGCAGGACATCTTTCGCCGCCACTGCAAGGGGGCGGGAAGCACGTTCTCGCTGTTCCTCAAGGGCGGCGAGGCCGAATGCTTCGCCTTCCTCGACGCGCTGACGATCGCCAAGCTCGCGGTCAGCCTCGGCGGCACCGAGACGCTCGCCAGCCACCCCGCCTCGATGACGCACCTCTCGGTGCCCGACGAACGCAAGATGGCGCTCGGCATCGCCGACAACCTCGTGCGCATCAGCATCGGCATCGAGGACGCGGGCGACCTCATCGCCGATTTCGCGCAGGCGCTGGACGCGGTCTAGCCCCGCCTCCTTACGCTACTCCGCGCGTCCTGAGCCTGTCGAAGGACGCCGCGCTGCCGCCGATCGCGGAGGGGAATAAGGCACCCACGCTCTCGAAACTTCTATCCCCTCCACTCCCTCCGCTCTTCGGCCTGGCCGAGGACTTCGTAGGCGAGCTGGATCTTCTGGAATTCGGCTGCGGCGGCGGCGTCGCCGGGCTTGACGTCGGGGTGAACCTTCTTGGCGAGTTCGCGGAACGCGCGCTTGATCGCGGAGAAATCGGCGTCGGCCTCCAGCCCGAGCACCTCGAGCGCGCGCATCTCGTCGGGCGAGCGGCTGCCGTCTCCGCTGCCGCCCCAGCCGTAGTGCGCGGCGTGCGCGAACCCGGCGTTGTCGCGGGCCTCGTTCGCGGTGCGCGCGGCTGCCTCTTCCTTCGAGAGGCCTTCGAAGTAGTCCCATTTGGCGTTGTATTCGGCGGCGTGGCGCTGGCAGAAATACCACCGTTCGGGGCTGTTGGGGCTTTTGGGCGCGGGGCAGTCGCCGCGCTCGTCGCAGCCGTGGCGGTCGCACAGGCGCACCGTGGTCGCCTCGCGCGAGGCACCGTAGCCGCGCCAGCGGGGGAACCCCCAGTCCATCGATCGCCGCGCGGTCATCGCCCGGTAACTAGGTCCTGCCAGGGGCCTTGGGAAGCCGCGGGCGCGCACTCCGGCGGAAATTGTTGCGATGCGAAATCAAGGTCCCTAAGTGAAACCCATCATGCCCAAGCCGAGCCCGCAACTGATCCTCTCCGCCGCAAGTTCGGCGCTCGCGATGGCCGCGCTCGCGCTCAATGCACCGGCGATCGGCGGGCAGGCCGCCGGTGCCGGAAGCGCGCTGCCGGCAGTGGCGCTGTTCGAGACGCCCGCCCTGCCCGGTCTTCCCGCCGTCTTTCCCCGATAACGCTCATGCCCGCTCACCCCGAGCGTGTCGGAGGGTGCTGCGACGTGGCGAAAGGTCCTTCGCCAGGCTCAGGACGAGCGGCGTTGCGTGGAAACTCAGCTAGTTGACCACCACCGAGACCGCGCGGCGGTTCTGCGCCCACGCCTGCTCGTTCGAGCCGAGCGCGATCGGGCGTTCCTTGCCGTAGCTGACGGTGGCGATCCGGCTCGCCGCGATCCCGAGGCTGACGAGGTAGTTCTTCGCTGCGTTCGCCCGCCGCTCGCCCAAGGCGAGGTTGTACTCGCGGGTCCCGCGCTCGTCGGCATGCCCTTCGACCGTCACGCTGATCTGCGGATACTGCCCGAGGTATTGCGCCTGGGTCTGCAGCGCGGCAGCATCGGCGCTGTCGATGTTGAAGCGGTCGGTATCGAAGTAGATCACGTTCTGCCCTTGCGTGACCTGCTCGAAGTGCGCCTGCGTGCCCGGCACCACCGCGCCGGTTTCGCCGCCGCCGGTGACCGGCGCGCTGGTCGCGGTCGGTTCGGGCTCGGGCGGGAGCGAGGCCGGCGGCTCCTTCTTGCACCCGGCGAGCGCGGCGGTTCCCGCGAGCAGCGCGGCGACAACGAAACGGCGGTGCATAACTATCTCCTCGAGTGATGTTCTGCGGTGCGACCCGCTGTGAAAAAACGAACGGCGTCAGGGCAGGATCGGTCCCCACGCCGGGTCCGAGCCGTCGACCGGGGTCGCCAGCCGGCGCTCGTTCCGCCCGGTGAGATCGACCTGGTAGAGCGCGGTGCGCCCGGTGTTGCGCTCGGTGCGGAAGAACTGGATCACCCGGCCGTTGGGCGCCCAGGTCGGCGCTTCGTCCTGCCAGCCATTGGTCAGCGTGCGCACACCCGAGCCCGATGGCGACATGACCGCGATGTTGAAGGTGCTCGCGTTGGTGAACGCGATCTGGTCGCCGCGCGGACTCCATTCGGGGGTCGCGCAGCGTCCCCCGCCGAAGCTGATCCGCCGCTGGTTCGACCCGTCGGCGTTCATCACGTAGCACTGCTGACCGCCCGAACGGTCGCTTTCGAACACGATCTGGCGCCCGTCGGGCGAATACGAGCCGCCGATGTCGATCCCGGGGGTGTCGGTGAGGCGCGTGCTCGGCCCGCCTTGCGCACTGACCCGGTAGATGTCGGTGTTGCCGTTCACCGCCATCGAGTAGAGCACCCAGCGGCCGTCGGGCGACCAGCGCGGCGCGAAGGTCGGGTTGCGGCTCTGGGTGATCAGCGTCTGGCGGCCGGTGCCGATGTCGTAGCTGTAGATCCGCGGGTTGCCGTCGACATAGCTCAGGTAGAGCAGCTTGCGGTAGTCGGGCGAATAGCGCGGGGTGAGCGCGGTGGCGCGCCCGGTGGTGATGAAACGGTGGTTCGCCCCGTCCGAATCCATGATCGCGAGGCGCTTGACCCGCGCGTTCTTGGGCCCGGTCTCGGCGATGTAGGCGATGCGGCTGTCGAAAAACGGGCTCTCGCCCGACAAGCGCGAATAGACGAGGTCGGCGCACTTGTGCGCGGCGCGCCGCCAGTCGACCGGCGGCACGACCCACCCGGCGCGGGCGAGCTCCTTCTGCAGCGCCACGTCGTAGAGGTAGCAGCCGACCGTCAGCCGGCCGTCGGCCTGCCCCCGGACGTAGCCGCCGACGAGCATCTCGGTGCCGCGGCTTTGCCAGGTCGTCCAGGCCGGCGCGGTGATCTCGCCGTAGCTCGGCTGCGGCAGCGCGGCGGGCCCGGTCGGCTTGAACAGCCCGTTGTTCCTGAGATCGTTGTAGACCACCTGCGCCAGCTCGCGCCCGAGGGCTGCGGTGCCGCTGGCGTTGGCGGCGGTCGGCACGTTGCGGTCGGTGGCAAAGGCGGGGATGGCGATGCCGAGATCCTCGAGGTTGCCCTCGAAGCTGACCGAGCCCGACAGGCCTTCCTCCTCGGTGGTTTCGACCGGGGTGTCGGCGGGCGGCTTCTGGCCCAGGTCCTGGGCGGCGAGCGGCGCCGAATGAGCCAGCGGGGAGGCGGCGAGCAGCAACACGGTGGCGAGCGTCTTGGTCATTGTGCAAGCTTCCAATCGAAATCGACCGTCACGACCTTCCATGCCTCGTAATACTCCGCGGGCAAGTCGAACGGGGCGGCCAGTTGCACGGCGCGGATGGCCTGTTCGGCGTGGCGCCCGGCCTGCGGACGGTTGGTGTCGGTCACCCCGCTCTGGCGAACAATCTCCGGCCGCCCGGCGAGGCTGCCGTCGGGGTTGAGGCGGAAGCGCAGCTTGGTGACGAGCTGCTCGACCTCGGGCCCGCTCGGCGGCTGCCACTTGGGCCGCAGCTCCTTGGCGATCGCCTGGAACAGGCTCGCCTTGGCGCTCGCGCCGATGCGGCTTGCCGGCACGCGGGTCTCCACGGTCGCGCTGCTGTCGCCCGAACCCGCGAGAAAGTCGCTGCCGATGCGGTTGCCGCCCGCGGGCCGAGCGGCGGGCCGGCTCGGCGCGTCGGGC
>JBHWTG010000019.1:0-2646 GCA_043427735.1 Tsuneonella sp.
CCCGACGGGCGGCAGCTCGTCTTTGTCCGCGGCGGCGCTGCCGATTGGGCCGACGCCGAACTGCCCAACGCCGCCGCGCTCGCCGATCCGCCCGAACAGGAAGTGCTGCTGCTCGACGCAGCCGGGGGCGCTCCCCGGTTCATCGGCGAGGGGCATTCGCCGCTGATCGCGCCGGACGGCCGCGTGATCTTCGTCCGCGAGCAGGCGATCATGCAGGGCGCGCCCGATCAGCCGGCGCGGGCCCTCGCCCGCCTCGGCGGGCGGCCGGCCAATCTGCAGCTCTCGCCCGACGGCAAGCGGCTGCTGTTCGTCGATCAGCGCCGCGATTGGTCGTATGCCGCGGTGATCGAGCTCGCCGGCGAGCGCGTGCGCTACCTCGCGCCCGGACTGTCGCACGCCGCCGACCCGACTTTCTCGCCCGATGGCGGCCAGGTTGCGCTGATCCGCTACCGCGAACCCCCCGCACGCGACGCAGATGATGCAAAAGCCTCGTATTGGTCGATCGATCTGGCCGACGTGGCGACCGGTGCCAGCCACACGCTGTGGCGCGCGCCGGCGGGCACCGGCGGCCGCTACGCCGGCACGCGCCAGCAGAACCTCTACTGGACCGTCGACGGGCGGCTGCTGTTCCCGTGGGAGCGCGATGGCTGGCTCCATGTCTACGAGATTCCCGCCGCCGGCGGCAGCCCGCGCGAGCTGACCCCGGGCGCGTTCGAGGTCGAGACCTTCCTGCTCGATCCCGATCGCGAGTCGCTGCTGTTCGTCGCCAACGCCGAAGACAGCGAGCGCCACCGCGTGTGGCGCGCCGCGCCGGGCGAACGGCCGCGCCGGGTGACCGGCTATCCGGGCATCGAGAGCTACCCGGCGGTAGCCGGCAATGCGGTCGCGCTGATCGCGACCGATGCGGCGCGGCCTGCACATGTCAGGCTGGCGGGCGGCGGGGTGCTGGGCCCCTCCGCCGCGCTCGCCGGCGGAGTCGAGCCGGAAGCGGTGAGCTTCATCGCCGCCGACGGAGTGCGCGTGCATGGCCAGCTGTTCCGGCCGCGCGGCCCCGGCCCGCATCCGGCCGCGGTGTTCATCCACGGCGGTCCGCGACGGCAGATGCTGACCGGCTACCACCCCGGTGGCTATTACTCGAACGCCTACGCGATGAACCAGCACCTCGCCGCGCGCGGCTTCGCGGTGCTGTCGGTCAACTACCGCAGCGGCACCGGCTACGGCCTCGCGTTCCGCGATGCGCCCGAAATCGGCCGCCGCGGGGCGAGCGAATACCGCGACATCCTCGCCGGCGGCCGATGGCTCGCGCGCCAGCCGGGCGTCGATCCCGCGCGGATCGGCGTGTGGGGCGGGAGCTGGGGCGGCTACCTCACCGCGCTCGCACTGGCGCGCGACAGCGCTCTGTTCGCCGCCGGGGTCGATCTGCACGGCGTGCACGACATGCTGCGCACGCCCGACGCGGGCCTTTCGCCCGACGAGCAGGCGGCCGCGCGGCAGCTGCAGTGGGACAGCTCGCCGCTTGCCGCGCTCGACCGCTGGCGCTCGCCGGTGCTGCTGGTCCACGGCGACGACGACCGCAACGTGCCGTTCGCGCAATCGGTGCTGCTCGCGAGCGAGCTTGCCGCACGCGGCATCCCGTTCGAGGAGCTGGTGTTCCCGAACGAACGCCATACCTTCCTGCGCCATGCCAACTGGGTGACCGCGCTCGAGGCCAGCGCCGAGTTCCTCGAACGCAAGCTGGCGAAGGAGCCGCGATGAGGGTTGCGATGCTTGGCGGGCTGCTGGCCCTTGCCTCGACCGGCGCAGGGCTCGCCCAGCCGGTGCTGATCGACGGCGCGCGGGTGTTCGACGGCACCGGCGCGCCGGCGCGGGTCGCCGACGTGCTGGTGGAAGGCGAACGGATCGTCGCGGTCGCACCCGAGATCGCTCCGCCGACCGGCGCGACCCGGGTCGACGGGCACGGCAAGACATTGATCCCGGGCCTTCATGACCTCCACACCCACACCCGCGCGTCGGGCTATTCGGGGCCCGAGGACCAGCCGAAGGCCTGGGCCGGATACCTGCTGGCCGGGGTCACCACGATCAACGACTTCTCGCTCTCCGGCGAGATGATCGCGCCGGTCCGCGCGCTGGCCAGGCAGCACGGGTTCTGGGCGCCCAACCTCAACCTGGCGGTGCGCTTCGCGGTGGACGGCGGGCACGGCACCGAGGCCGGCTGGGGCCCGCAGTTCACGCTCGAGGCGGAGACCGCCCGCGCGGCGCGCGCGAAGATGCCCGGGGCGCTGGGTTACGAGCCCGATCTCATCAAGGTGTTCACCGACGGCTGGCGCTACGGCCGCGACGCGAACCTGATGGACATGAACCGCGAGACGCTCGCCGCGATCGTCGCGGAGGCGCATACGGCGGGCAGGCCGGTGATGACGCACACCGTCACGCTCGAAGGCGCGAGGATCGCCGCGGCCGCGGGGGTCGACGCGCTGGCTCACGGGATCGGCGACGCGGCGGTCGACAAGCCGCTGATCGCGGCGATGCGAGCGAGCGAGACGGCCTACGTCGCGACGATGGCGGTCTACGAGCCCAAGCAGGGCCGCGTTCTGGGCCCGCGCGAGGCGGCGATGCTCAATTCGGGCGAGCGCGCGCGCGAAGAAG